>JAOZSC010000455.1 GCA_029939875.1 Desulfobacterales bacterium | reverse complement strand
CAACCGATTCGATGGCGCCCCAAATGGACACCTTTAGCGAAATCAAAATGCATATGGCGCGGGCCGTCCGCAATTTTTTGAGAAGTCACATAAAAAACACCCACTATAGCGCAGCCATTTTTTCAATCAAATCCACCACCCGGTTGGAGTAGCCCCACTCGTTGTCATACCAGGAGACGACCCGTAAATAACCGTCCTGCTGGGAGCTTGTGGACAGGGCATCGAAAATGCTGGAATGCGGATTGCCGATGATGTCGCTGGAGACCAGCGGCGCTTCACTGTATTCGAGTACCCGCTGCATCGGCCCCTGGGCGGCTTCGCGCACCGCTGCGTTGACATCTTCGGTGGATGGTGTTTTGTCCAGCCGGCACACCAGGTCCACAATCGAGCCGTCCGGCACAGGCACCCGCATGGCCAGACCGTCCAGTTTGCCCTGCAGCTGCGGCAGCACCTTGCCCACCGCCCGGGCAGCCCCCGTGGTGGTGGGAATAATGTTTTCGCCGGCAGCCCGGCTGCGACGAAAATCCTTGTGGGGAACATCGGCCAGACGCTGATCGTTGGTATAGGCGTGAACGGTGGTGATAAACCCCTGCCGGATACCAAAAGCATCATCTATAATCTTGACAATCGGTGCCAGGCAGTTGGTGGTGCACGATGCATTGGAGACGATGCGATCTTGCGCCTTGAGCTGATCGTCGTTGACGCCCAGCACGATGGTGGCATCGATTTCATCTTTGGCCGGCACGGTCAGCAGTATTTTTTTCGCTCCGGCGGTCAGGTGTTTTTCCAGCAGGGCCCTTTCGCGAAACACACCCGTGCATTCGATGACGACCTCGACACCCAGGTCCTTCCAGGGAATCTGTGCCGGATCACGATACTCGGTCATCACAACCTTTTGATCCCCCACGTACATCGCATCTTCGGTGGCCCTGACTTGCTTTGCAAAGATGCCCATGACCGTATCGTATTTGAGCAGATAGGCAAGCTGTTCGTTTTCGAAAAGGTCATTGATGCACACAACGTTGATATCATCGCGATCACTTAAAATCCGAAAAACGCTGCGGCCGATACGGCCAAAACCGTTTATTCCTACCTGTGTCGCCATTATGCCGCCTCCTTTTCCATTGCTGCAAACCGGTTGATAAGATCCACCACCCGGTGCGCATAGCCCCAGCCGTTATCGTACCAGGCCAGGGTTTTGGATACATGATCTCCCATCACCATGGTGGCCAGGGAGTCAAAGGTAGTCGAATACGGACTGCGGATGATGTCGCTGGAGACAATGGGCTCGTCTTCGTAGTCAATAATCTCCTGCCAGTGATCGGTGGAAGCCGCCGTTCGCACCACCTCGTTGATCGCCACGGTGGTGACCGGTTTGTCATGCCAGCAGACCAGGTCCACCACCGAACCGTTGGGTACGGGGACATTCATGGACTCTCCGCTGATGCGTCCCTGCAGCTCGGGGACCAGGCTGGCCACCATCTGGGCGGCATCGGTCTTTTGGGGGATAATGTTTTCAGCGGCCGCCCGCCCCCGGCGCTTGTCCTCGGAGGGCACATCCGCCAGACGCTGCTGGTTAGTGTAGGCGTGAACAGTGTTTAAAAACGCCCGGCGAATCCCGAAGGCTTCGTTGAGAATCTTGACGATAGGGGCCGCACAGTGGGCGGTACAGGAACCGTTGGAAATAATGCGATGTTCCGGTTTCAACTGGTTGTCATTGACCCCCATGACCACTGTAATGTCCGGTGGATCCTGGGGCGGCGCACACAGGATCACCCGTTTGGCCCCGCGCTCAAGGTGGCCCTCCAGTTGCTGCCGGGTCCACTTGCGGGCCGTGGCTTCAATCACCACATCCACCCCCAGATCGCCCCACGGCACATCGCCGGGTTTTTGCTCGGAGAGCATGGGAATTTGGCGCCCGGCCACGTACAGGTGATCTTCCCGGATGCTCACCTCGTCGGGAAACGGCCCTAAAATCGTATCGAAGCGCAGCAGATACTCGAGCGCCTTGTGATCGGCGATATCACTGATCGCCGCCAGCCGAATGTCTTCGCTCTGGTAAAGAATACGGAACAGATTTCTTCCGATCCTGCCAAAGCCCATTAAACCAATACCTACTGACGACATGGGATACCTCCTTGTGATGAGTTTGTATACTTAGGTTTTAATTACTTATCCGGACTTGTCAACAGCGCGGGCGGACAAAACGGCTGATCAGTTGGAGCAGCTATGGGACTCTGCGGGCAGGAATTGTTTAGGATTAAGACATGAAAATAGAGCCTGTGTTATTCGGCAATCAGCTTGTTGCGGTTCTGGACGTAGGCGTTGCGCAGCATTATGTACGGATCGATGGCCGCTTCCTTGAGCGCCTCATACTCGCCAATGCGCGTTGACACCTCGTTGACCGTCTCACCGGCCCGAATTGCCAGCGACACCCAGATGTCATCAAAGTACCACCAGAGGGGGTCTAAAAAGGTATCGCCCAGACGACCAAACCCGTCGCGCACGCTGGAGGGGCCGAAAAACGGCAGCATGATAAACGCCCCATTGCCGAATCCCCACACCGCAAATGTTTGGCCCAGGTCCTCTCTGCTGGGCTGCAACTCGGGATAATTGGCCGCCACGTTTTGCATACCCAAAAAACCCACCGTGGTATTGATGAAAAACTCGCCGAATGTATACCACGACTTGCGTACCTTGCCCTGCAGCAGGCAGTTGATAAAGCGCACCGGAAAGCGCACGTTGTAAAACATGTTGACGATGGCCAGCCGCAATTCTTTGGGGATGATAAAGCCGTATCCCCGGGCCACCGGCTTGAGCACC
>JAOZSC010000048.1:5714-10785 GCA_029939875.1 Desulfobacterales bacterium | reverse complement strand
TATGCGGCCGGCCGAAAAACGGGATGATCGGATAGGCACCGGAATATTTCGACAGCGCCTTGATGTGCACCGTTAAAATCCGCCCGCGTTCGGCAGCGGTCCGGGCCATGGCCACCAGTTCATCGCGGGTGGAAAAAAGCCCGGGAGGATACATCAGACCGAAAGAAAGACCAAAGGCCCCGCTGTCAAAGGCTTCGTTAAGCATGCCGACCATAACGTGCGTCTCGTCAGAATCTGGAGCGGCAGCCGTGTCTTTAACTGCTCCCAGGTGCACGGTACCGTGGCCCACCAGCTGGACATTGTTGAATAAAAGTCCACCACCGTCATCCAGATAATCGAAAAATTCCCCCATTGGCTCCCACTGAAAGTCCAGGGGGGTTTCCACCAGCATTTCAGAGGAATCACGAACCTGCTGCTTGCTCCGGGCGCTGAGCGGCGCCGGCGAAAAACCGCAGTTTCCCGTCACCACCGTGGTAATGCCCTGTTCGACCAGGGGAAAAAGAAATTGCTCGTGATCGGGCAATGGCAGGACCCAGTCGAAATGACTGTGGCAGTCGATAAATCCCGGAGCCGCCACCAGGCCTTCGGCATCCACCACCCGGTCGGCCGCTTTTGCGGCGATATCTTTGCCTTCCAGTGTATCGGCCGCAGTAACCGACTCAATCCGGTCTCCGGCCACGTACAGGTGTCCCCGAAAAGCATCCCCCCCGCTGCCGTCAACAATCATCGCGTTTTGAATCAACGTGGTTGGCATTCACATTCTCCATAGTCGGCAGGCTGCTGGAACATCCGTAAAGTTGCAGGTTGCGATAAAGGCCTCATCGGCCGCCATCAGCGTTCAATTTTCCCCGGCAGGATGAACTCGTAACGCCGGCGCAAAAGCCGGGTGACAATCCAGCGATCCAGCCGGCGCACCCCTAAAAACAGGCTCCAGATAAATTTGTCCTCCCGGTAATAACTCTCCACGGCCTTGATCGTGAGCGGTTCAGATCCTGCCGGCAGGTGGCGGTTGATTACTTCTACCACCATGGGTACCAGCCCGGCCTGCTGTTCTTTAATCAGGTTGGCCGCCAGGTCGATCATGTTCTTGCGCGCATCGTAATACCGGTTCAGGACCTCATCGACAAAAAGTTTTTCCAGAACCCAGCGCATCCAGACCGGAGCGGACTTCAGGATCAGTTTGGCATCCAGTCTGTGGACGCCCTGCCTGCGGATGAACGGCGTGCTGGTATCAATGTAATATAGGATTGCTTCACCGTTTCTCGAGCCGAAAACCCAGTTGGATATCTGGCCGTCTACTGCGATCTCCAGTTGCGAACCGCGTGTTTCATTAAACCGCCAGGTTTTTGCCACCTCGCTGACAACCTGCTCGACAAGCCCGGCAGTTTCTTCCCGGCTCTGGGTGTGAATCAACCGGTGGCCGAAACTCTGGGCCGGCATTTTTTCCTGGGCAATGTACAGACAGACCGGTCGGCCGGCAACCGGTATCACAGCGGTTTTGCTTTCCGGCAGATTCAGCCCGGCCTGCTGCAGTAAATCGCAGTATTCATGGTACAGGGCTTCATATTGTTCAGCGCACAGCCGGTCGGCAAACAGCGGCATGCGTTTGTAAGCCGTTTTCTGATCGTCTCCGATCTGGAAAATAGCCGATATCTCCCCGTAACCGATAAGTTCGGCTGGTATAGCCGACGCCTGTATGTCCTGGGGATTCAGTCCGGCTTCAAAACGGTATAAAAGGTCCTTATCCAGGTGCATATCAACCTCAACTTTTACAATATTAAGATGGTAAAGTCTCCGATTGACACAATCAAAAAGCTTTTTTCATTTCCCCGGTTGCGGCCAGGGCCTGATCCAGTTGCCCCGCAACCCAGTCGGCCTGGTTTTCATCAATGATCAGCGGGGGAAGAAGCTGGCATACCGACTTGTTGTTGTTGGCGTAAACCATGAACAGGTCATGCTGGTAGGCCGCCGCGCACAGCAGTTGGCCGCACAGCTCATCTTCCAGCTCCAGGCCCATGAACAGTCCAAGCTGCCGCAGCCCCTTTAGGATGGAATGCCGGCCCATGAGTTGCTGAACGTGCTGCCGGATGTGGTCGGCCATGCGGTTGACATGGTCCAGAAAGCGGGGATCGGATGAAATCTTGAGAACTTTTAAAGCCACCAGGCACCCGAGTTCGGAACCGCCAAAGGTGGACACATGAATGTGAGGATCCGGATGAAAAACGGATTCCAGCGGTTTTCGGATCACCGTAGCGCTGATAGGATAAATCCCGCCCGATAACCCTTTGCCCAAAACAACCACGTCCGGCACGACCTTGAAATGTTCAAAGGCCCACAGCTTGCCGGTTCGTCCCAGACCGGTCTGGACCTCATCGAGAATCAGCAGGGCCCCTTTGCGATCGCACAGTTTTCGAATGCCCGGATAATATTGCGCGGATGCGATGGGCATGCCCAGGGTGGCCGGAACGGTCTCCAGAATCACAGCTGCCGTATCATCGTCAACGGCTGTTTCCAGGTCTGCCAGGCTGCCAAACGGCACCTGCTCAAATCCGGGCGCCGGCGGCCCGAAAGGCAGACGGTATTTTTCATCACCGGCGGCCAGAGCCAGTCCTGTATGACCGTGATAGCCGCCTTTGGCGGAAATAATTTTTGTTTTGCCGGAATAGGCACGCGCCACCTTGATGGCCAAGTCGACGGCTTCACCTCCGGATACGCCGAACACGGTGTACGCCAGATCGGCGGGCATGGTGGCAGCAATTTTTTCCGCCAGTGCCGCCCGGGCCCAGCTGATCAGGTGCCCGTTGCCCATGTCAACTTCGTCAAGCGCGTCGATCAGGGTCCGGCTGATTTCCGGATTGCGGTGTCCCAGATTGAAAACCCCGCCATTGGTGTGGAGATTGAAAAGTTTTTTTTCGCCTTCTACATCCCTCATCCAGCAACCGTCCCGGTTGCCCATGACAAAATCCATGTTGAGCTGCTGCCAGAAAGCCGCTTTGGCGGATGAAACATGTTTGGCAAAGGCTTCAATTGCCTGCGCTTTCGAAGTGTAAGCTCGCAAGGTTCCTCCTGGGACTGTTATCGTATAAGAATCAGATATAGAAGAACACGCTATTTTTCAAGCTCTTTTATGATTCCACGGTCCCCGGAGTTTTCTACTCCAGCAACGGAGCAGTTTTTACGGACCCGTCTTTTTTGGGAGGATCATTGTCGTAAATACCCGGCGGCAAGTTCTCCAACTGTTCAAGGTTTAACTTTGCGGCCAGTGGGACATAGTAAAAGGCCATCTTGTAATCCCCGCTGGATTCCTTTATTTTTAATTTTATCTTTACATCGCCTTGTTTCCAGCGATACACGGTCTGCCCGGCCGCAGCGTCGCGGGTGGTTCGGGGTTTCCCGTGTTTTTTTGTAAAATCACGTTGAAGCTGGACGAACTGGTTCGGTGAACTCAGTTTAATAAAAACCGCGAAAAATTTATCCCTGTAAAAGCCGTAAAAAACGGCGGGCACCGGCTGCCGGGCCGTCTGATAGATCATGTTCGAATTGGCATAATAGGTGACCTGATTGACTTGATGCACTTTGGTCAGGTTATCATACTGGGAGATAAAACTGCCCCACTTCATTCCGTGCACACCCTGCTGAAGATCATAACCGGCGGCAGGAGTGCAAAAAATCAACAGCAGCAAAAGGACACCAAACATTCGGTAATATTTCATTGCAATATCCTCCAAAAAATACAGCATGCAAGGCAGTTGGTTTATTTGTTGGAAACAATCAGAACTTCAACAGAAAATGATCATAAAAACAGGGATGTCAATTTACCCGTCTGCTTTCCGGCCGGGGTTTCCCCACGCCTGCAAGCGGCCGTTCTCCTAAAGTTGGATCTCGATTTCCGGAGTTATTAGATCTGTCGGTATTAAACACGGTTGAACAGATCAAATAGAAAAAGGGCATCGCCCCACAATCAGAAGAGATGCCCTTTTATTTTTCAGATAAAGTCAGTTAGATCACAGTGACATTCGCAGCCGCAGGACCTTTTGCACCTTGCTCGATGTCAAAAGAAACCCGGTCGCCTTCACTGAGGGATTTAAAACCGCTTGCGTTGATCGCTGAATGATGCACAAACACATCCGGTCCGTCTTCCTGCTCAATAAATCCAAACCCTTTTCGGTCATTAAACCATTTCACAGTTCCATTCGTCATAATAATATCCTCCTTTCATAAATGTTCTCAACGTCGCACACTGGAGGATACCACTTTGACAAATGGAAAACTCCTTCAGAACGAAACGGCTCCGCCAAAAATTAGCGAAACTTTATTGATTGATGCCATTATAATCCCGTTGCTGACAAAAAGCAAGGACTTTGTTGATTTTTTTTCAGTACCTTTAGATAGTCTTTTTTTGCATTTTGTGGCAAAATGTCTTCGCCACCAAGACACCAGGACACAAAAAAAAATTATAGCAAATAGTGTTGCTTTGTGTCTTTGGACCTTTGGGGCAACTTTTCCGGTTTGCCCGGGTTGGGTCTAATCTGTTGCCATGTTTTTAGGGTTGAAATAAACCGCATAAAGGAATATATACTCGAATTTTAGAAAAAAAAACAACCACACCACAAGGGGGTATGCAGATCATGGCTGGTGATTCATTACAGGAAAAATACAGACGCGCGGCGGAGGTTGTCTGCCGCCAGGGAATGATTCCGTTTCCCGTCAACGATACGATAATCTCCATCCTGAAACACGTTGTCGGAGACGATGAAAATGAATTGGATTTTATTTATGCCTTTCGTGACAAGGGCTCTCAAACCATCGAGGAACTGGAGGCCTCCGGTGGATACTCCCGGCAGACCATTGAAAAAATCGGCACCACCCTCGCCCAAAAAGGACTGATTTTCAACCAGCCCAGTTCGGCGGGTATTATGGTCTATCGTCTGCTTCCCCTGATGAATGTCGGCTTGATGGAATATAAATTCATGGGCGAGCTCAAAGGCGATGAGAATGAACGCCAGCTGGGTCTTTTATTTCAAAAACTGCTGGATGATTTCAGAGACCAGGTCCAACAAAATTATGACCA
>JAOZSC010000048.1:852-5614 GCA_029939875.1 Desulfobacterales bacterium | reverse complement strand
CTGCGCCTGTGGCGCGACGGTGCTTTTCCCCTGATCAACTCCACCTATTACCTGTCGGTCATCGACAAAGAAGCCTGCATCGGCTGCGGCACCTGCGTGGAGCGCTGCCCCACCGACGCCATCCGGCTGGATGACGATGAAAAAGCCGAGCGCGATGAGAATTCCTGTTTCGGCTGCGGCGTCTGCGCCCGTTTCTGCCCCGAGGAGGCCATTTCGCTGCAGGAAGGATTTCGCCGGGTGTCGGTCCTGCCGCCACGGCTGCGGTCGTAAATCAGGATAGGGCAATTATCAATACGGGGATCATCGGGCCTGTTTGAATTGCGATTGACATCCCGGGCAAGATAGGCTTTACTGGGCAGGCTGAATTTGTCCTGACAGGATAAACCTGAAAAGTTGCCACGAAGTCCCAAAGACGCGAAGCAAAACTATTTGCTAAGATTTATTTTTGTGTCTTGGTGGCAATAATATTTTATCACAAAATGTCGTAGATCCGCTCATAGAGGGCTAAAAAAGGAGATCATAATGAGCAACGGCGCACAGGCGCAGGATATCGATTTTTCAGTTGACAGAAACAATCTGTACCGCGAGGAATCGATTACCGATTTAAAGGTAGCCACGATCCGGCAGCTAATACCGATAACAGCGGACGGGGCGCAAGACACCGGGCGCACGCGAATATTCATCGGACACACCCAGGTGATGTCTCCGGAGGGGCCGGTACCTATTCAGTCTAAACTGGATGCCGACACCCTTGAGCAGGCCATGGATGCGTTTCCCCAGGCCATGCAGCAGGCACTGGTCGATGTTATTGAAAAGCTTAAACAGCTCCAGCAGCAACAGATGCAGCAAAAAAATGATTCGCGCATTATTATGCCGGGCCAGTAGCCGGGACCCGGCCAGTCCGGTTACCGGTTATTTCCATCAGCTGCCTCTTTTAATTGCCTTTTCTGAATTTTTCCGGCCGCATTTTTCGGCAACTCTTTTATGACCCTGAATTCCTTGGGCACCTTGAAGGCCGCCATGCGGGCTTTTAAAAAGGCCTTCAGGGCTACAGGGTCAATCTTTTCGCCCCGGCGGCCAACGATAAAGGCGGTTACCCGTTCGCCCCAGTGCGGATCGGAAAGTCCGATAACCGCACATTCTTCTATTTCCGGTCGGCCATACAGGACATCTTCGACCTCCTTGGGATAGACATTTTCGCCACCCGTAATGATCATATCCTTGAGCCGGTCAACAATGTTGGTGGCAATATTCATCGCATGATCTCCCTGGCGGTGTTTTCAAACTCTTTTTACGACATTTGCACGATCTTGTCCTTCAAAAACCGCCCTGCCCAAAATTGCTGGACAATAATTAGCACCGCCATACACAACGCGCAATCGAAAACTTGTTTGACAACCCGGCCCGCAGGGTATAATTGCAAGCAGGATTAAGCAGTACCATCCACAAATGGCATCTTTTGGCCCGGAGCGGCGTTTTCACTCTTTTGAATTCCTCGACATAGCGCACTATGCCTGCTATCGCAGGGACTGCTACGCCGTCGGTTTCAAAATCGCTCAGGCCTTGCTCCGAACCAAAATCTACCATTTGTGAACGGCACTATATCTACACAAACTGAAAAGTTCGATCAATTTTCTAACCTGGAGATACATTGATGAAAAGAATAATATTGGCTGTGTGCGGTTTGCTGGTTGCAGCGTTGATCTGGGCGCTGCTTTCCATTTACCCCGACTGGCTCTGGTTTGAAAACCTTCATTTTTCAGCAGTTTTCTGGACCATGGTAATGAGCAAGATCGGTCTCGGGGTGGCCATCTGGATTATTTTTATCATCATCCTTTCGCTCTGTCTTTTAGCAGCCAACCATCTGAGCAAAAAAGCCGCTGCCGGCAAACCCCGAGACATGGACAAGGATTTTCTAATGCAGTTCGGCCTGTCAAAAAGCAAGGCCAATCTGCTGTTTATTGGCATCGTTGTGGTGTTGAGTTATTTCGTTGCTTCCAGCGGGTCAGTGGAATGGAACCGGGTTCTCAGCTATTTTTACCAGCAGCCCTTTGGTTCGACGGATCCAATTTTCAACAAGAATATTGCCTTTTATGTGTTTTCACTTCCTTTTTATCTTTTTGTTGAAAAGGGCCTGCTGGTTATATTTATCCTGTCCGGCCTGTTGTCTGTGGCCTGGTACCTGAAAAGCGGCGTGCTGCAGATCATCCCCGTGGGCCAGCCTTTCGGAACCGAAAACCGCCAGCCCGGCATGCCGAAGATCATCATGCAGCCGGGAATCATGAAACTGCTTATTTTTCTTGGCGGCATCGTGGTCTTGATTTTGTCCTGGGGTTTTTACCTCAAAATGCTGCAGCTGCTCTATTCCACCTCGGGAGCGGCTTTCGGTGCCGGTTACACGGCCGTGCACATCAAACGCCTGGCATACATGGCATTGATCCCGGTGTCGATTATCTTTGCGGTGGCACTTTTTGTAAACAGTGTTCGCACCCGCCCCAGGCAGATCTGGATCGGCGGCGGGATATGGCTGGCCGCCATCCTAGTGCTTTCAAGTCTCGTGCCCATCCTGGTGCAAAAAGTCGTGGTGAAACCGAACGAGCTGGTCAAAGAATCGCCTTACATTAAATACAACATCGAATATACCCGCCAGGCATACAACCTGACCAAAATCAAAGAAGTAGATTTTCCTGTGGGAAACAAATTGACTCTGGCGGATATCAAGGCGCACAAGACCACCATCCAGAACATCCGCATCTGGGACAAGCGTCCCTTGCTCCAAACTTACAAACAGCTTCAGTCCATTCGGCTGTATTACGGCTTTAACGATGTGGATGTTGATCGTTACCGGTTCGGCAATGAGTATCGGCAGGTCATGTTATCCGCCCGGGAAATGGTAACCAAACAGTTGCCACGCCAGGCCAAGACCTGGGTCAACCGCCACCTTATTTATACCCACGGCTATGGATTGGCATTAAATACGGTCAATGACGTCACCGGCGAAGGACTGCCCCACCTTTTAATTAGGGATTTGCCGCCGGTCGTCGATGTCGATCTAAAAATAGGCCATCCGGCCATCTATTACGGAGAGATGACCGATGATTATGTCCTGGTAAATACCCGGGCCAAGGAATTCGATTACCCCAAAGGCGATGCCAATGTCTACACCCATTACCAGGGACAGGGGGGAATCCCGCTCAACTCTTTTCTCAGGCGGACGCTGTATGCCGTGGAATTTTTAGACACTCAAATTTTGTTCACCAACTATCTTGGTGCCGACAGCCGGATAATGTACAATCGTCGTATCGACCGACGGGTGCGCGCCATAGCGCCGTTTCTTGATTATGACGGCGACCCGTATCTGGTCATATCCAACAACAGGCTTTTCTGGATGCTGGACGCTTATACGACGTCGGCCATGTATCCTTACTCTCAGCGCACGTACAGCCATTTTCGAAAAGGTATCAACTACATCCGCAACTCTGTTAAAATCACCATTGACGCCTATACCGGAGACGTTTTATTTTACATCATTGATAAAAAAGACCCCATCATTAAGACCTATGCCAAAATATTTCCAGGTTTATTCAAGCCTTTTAATAAAATGCCGGCCGATCTGCAAAAACACATCCGTTATCCGCGGGATCTGTTCAGTATCCAGTCCAATACCTACCGAACATACCACATGAAAAACGTGAAGGTATTTTACAACCAGGAAGATCTGTGGCAGCTTCCCGATGAAATATACGGCGATCAACGCCAGCAGATGCAGCCCTATTATATTATCGTCCGGCTGCCCGGTGAGAGCACCGAAGAATTTTTGCTGATGCTGCCCTTTACGCCTTCGGGAAAAGACAACATGATTTCCTGGCTTGCGGCCCGCAGTGACATGCCCAGCTACGGCAGTCTGATCGTTTACAAACTTCCCAAAGAAAAACTGGCCTTTGGCCCCATGCAGCTCGAATCGCGAATTGACCAGCAAACCAGCATATCCAGGGAATTGACCCTGTGGGGCCAGAGGGGATCCAAGGTCATCCGGGGAAATCTTTTGGCAATTCCCATTGGCGAAACGTTTATTTTTGTCGAACCCGTCTACCTGGAAGCAAAGCCGTCGGAAACCGAATCCGCGCCATTGCAGTCCGCGCGCTCCAAAGATGGGCAAAAACTCCGCAAACAGAGCGCCGCTCGCAGTTCGAGGACCAGCAGGTCCGACAGTGCCGCCCTGCCGGAATTAAAACGGGTCATTGTCTCTTTCAGCAAACGTCTGGCCATGGAAAAAACCCTTGACGCCGCCTTATTCAGGGTGCTGGACAAACAAAATGCCACCGTCCAAGCCACCGAATCGTCTGTGCCTTCTTCCTCTGAAGGGTTCGGCACGGCGAAACGGGCTCTGGAGCATTATCAGCAGGCCAAGGCCTATTTGAAAAAAGGCGATTGGACCGGGTACGGCAAAGAACTCAAGATTCTGGAAAATATGTTGACCGAAATGGCCGACAAAGGCCGGGAGTAGACTGCCGGTCACTACGGTTTCTTCAGAGGCGCGTTGATGAACACCTCGGGAGTGAAACGAAAGCTGACCGCCATTCTCAGCGCGGATGTTGCCGGTTACAGCCGCTTGATGGGTCGCGACGAGGTTGGCACGGTTCAAACCCTGAAGCGATACCGGCAGATTATGGCCACGCTGATCGACAAAGCACATGGTCGGGTGGTGGACTCTCCCGGAGACAACCTACTGGCCGAGTTTGCCAGTGTGGTCGATGCGGTC
>JAOZSC010000048.1:0-842 GCA_029939875.1 Desulfobacterales bacterium | reverse complement strand
AATTTCTTTTTGCCCACGCCATTAACCAGATAGTAAACGGCTATTATCATGCCGAAATTAACGATGACCGGCAAAGAAAGAATTCTAAAAGCCTTAAGCCTCGAGCAACCAGACCGTGTCCCCCTGTACATTCACGGTATGAATGAAGCTCCGATCATCGGAATCGGAAAACATCTCACCGATGGGTTGCCGCAGTCCACTGATTTTTACGCCATGGATGACAGCGAAAAATTGAAACTCGTGGATACGCTGTTGCTAATCCATGAAGAATTCGGTATTGACGGCTTCACGTCATTTGAGATCGGTCATGAAGTTGAACTTGATGAAAACCGCGTCATGGATGACTGGGGTGTTGGTTATATTCGCAACCCCCACGGCCTGCCGGTCGCAAAGGAACACCCCGTAAAAGACGCGGCCGCCCTTGATCGCTTTCAGCCCCCGGAGCCCAAACGGGAGCACCTTCTGTTGCTGGACCTGGCCCGGGAGCGATTCAAGGGAAAAACCGCACTTTTCTGGCTGATGCGCGGCGCCTTTGTACGCTCGTGGCGACTGGTGGGAATGGAAAACCTGATGATCAATTTTTTTCTGGACCCTGAATTTGTTCATCGAACCGCCGACATGGTAACAGAATACAATCTGAAACAGCTCGACATGCTGGTTGCAGCCGGTCTGGATGTCCTGGTTGTCGAAGACGATATTGCCACCACCGATGCACCGATGATTTCTCCGCAGCAATTTAAAGAATTTGTCAATCCTTATAATCAAAAAATCGTTGCCCGTGCCCACGAGCAGGGTCTTAAAGTCGTGCGCCACAGTGACGGCAACCTCTGGGCACTGCTCGA
>JAOZSC010000454.1 GCA_029939875.1 Desulfobacterales bacterium | reverse complement strand
ACTTTTCACTTCTCATGTTCCCCAGCGGAGGTTCAATTGTTTCAGCTCTCGCTGTATTTCCGCGGCCACGGCCCGGGCCGCGGTGCGGTCACCGGTCATGAAGGTGGGGGCCACGGTGATATTGACGGTGCCTGATCCGGCGCCGCTGCGCTCGGCCGCGCTTTCGGCCGGGTTTTTGATGATTTCGCCCTTATGGCCGTAGAACAGGCCGGTATAGGGCAGGCCGGAAAGGCCGGTGCCGGAGCCGAATTTCGGGGCGCTGTCGATGCTGAAACCGCCGTCGCTGTCGGTGCCGGGTTTTGTTAGATACCGGGTACCGCTGCCGGATTGATTTGCTATATAATTTGATGTGTCAAAAAACATATCCCATTTACTGATCATCCTGTCCAAATACCCAATAATGCGCACGAGTTGCGCCCCCAGCGGTTTCAAATCTTCGATCATCCAGTAAATCCAGTCACTGGCCTTCTGGTACCATTCCGGGAGTTTTTCCCAGATCCCCACCATATAGTTCCAGAGCGTATCGGCAATGGCCGTTACACCATCTGCAACGCTCTGTGCCCATGCCAGCATGGTGCCGTCCTGGTACCAGCCTTCGATGTTGGCCATGATGGCGGACAGCTTGTCTTCCAGGTAATCCATGACGCCGGAGTCCATGATCATGCGCTGAAATTCACCCCAGAAGGATTTCAGGCTTTCGATGAGACCGGCCCACATGCCCTGCATCTTTTCGCTCTGGCCGCCGAACCGTTCATCCATTCCCTCGATGAGCGTGCCGATGGCTTTTTGGGCATCCAGCCCCAGGGTCCCGATCTTGCCCAGTTCCTCGTTGGTAAGCCCCATTTTTTCCTTGAGGATCTGAAATACGGGCACGCCGCGCTCGGCAAGCTGCAGCAGCTCTTCGGTGGAGACCCGGCCCTTTGTGGCCATCTGGCCCAGGGCACGGGCAATGCCGGTAAGGGTGTCACTGCTGCCCCCCAGGGCGCTGGTGGTATCAACCAGCGTGGTCATCTGTTCAATTGTGGGTTCCAGGCCCATGGCCCGCATCTGGGTAAAAGCGCCTATGGCCGTCTTTGTATTTACCGGCATTTTCAGGGCCCACTCATTAAGATCCTTAAACCACTGTTCGCCCTCTCCTTTTGTGATAGTGTCCAGGGAGAGTTTCATCTGGTCCATGGATGAGCCCACGGAAAGAAAACTGCCCGCCAGTTTCTTGATTCCCCATCCGGCCAGGGCGCCCACGGCCATGGTTTTCAGGCTGAACAGCTTTCGGGTGATGCCGGCGGCGGCGGATGCAACGGCACCCATACGGGTCTGAATTTTTTTTAGCAGCGAGTCTGATTTTCCGACCACGTCCCTTGTGGTGCGGACGGTTTTGTCACCGAACTGACGGATTTTTACGGACCCGTTATCGTCTACTTCTATGGTCAGGCCTATGATGTTGTCGGACATGATCCCTCCGGTAAAGTGAGAAGTGAACAGTGAGAAGTGAATAATTGTGGAAGCGCTGCGCGCTGTCTATTGGCGGGCACAGCTCACCCTGCGATGGGGGCGTGCCTGGTAAAACTGGTAGAGCGGAGCGAATCATTCATTTTTCACTTCTCACTGTTCACCATTCACTTCTCTTATTGTTGCCACAATGGCGCCGATTTTTTGCAGCAGCTCCCTGATCCGCCAGGGCTGCGTGATTCCCGTCATCTCAGTGTGCCAGCGGATTATGCCTGTGTTGATGCCGCCCATGCCGTCATAGAGCAGGGGCGCCATTTCACAGTACAGGTTCCAGGCCGGGTGGTTTTCATGGGCCAGGCGGACGGTTTTGCAGGATTCACAGTCCCGGGTTTCGATGAGCCCGTCCGCCAGGGCTTTGTCGCACTCTTCGCACGGATCCCGGCCCAGTTTGGCCCACTGCCGTGCGAAGTCGGTCAGTTTTTTGCTTCACCGGCCAGGGTTTCCGATCGGAAGAGCTGCAGGTCTGTGACGGTTTCGATGATAAAATCATCCAGGCCGTACACCTGGGCGATGAGCACGGCCGCGTTTTCGGCGGTGAAAGAGACCGGCGCATCGGCATTTTCGCCCGTGATATCAATGGGCAGCAGGGTGGCAAGGCGTCCCAGGGTAAGGCCGTGCCAGCCTTTGACCAGCCCTGCAAGGCCCTGGACCAGTTTTTTTTCATCGATGGTTTCGGCCATCTGGTGTTTCCGGTCCCATGTACGGGTTTTTGCCCGGCCCACCAGGGCCTCCATGCCCGGTTTGTCGATGTATGCCAGCTCCAGTTCGAAACCTTTGAATTCAACCCGGATAGTCAGATCCGGGGTTTTGTTTTCCAATAATCTGGTTAATTCCATTTTATCTCCTATCGGGTTATACATTCGGTACAAACGCGGGCATGCCGCATATGGTGAATGATATTTTTTCCTTGACCATTTCGCCCAGAGGGGCGTTGATGTTGAGGCTGTTAAATGCCGCCCATGCATTGTAATGGTCACCGCTCTGGTCGTTGTCAGGATCATACGTAAAGAGCTGGATCAGGAATTTTTCCATGGTGCCGTCGATGGTGTCCACCAGGTCGTCAAACCAGTTGCGCCCGGCAAAGAACCCGCCGGCTGATCCATTTGCGCCTGCAAGCCCGGGCTTCCAGTCTTTCCAGTCTTGCTGAAACACGGTTTTTTCCGCCAGGTCCAGGTCGATGGTGAGATCCCAGTCATAGAGATAGCCGACCTTGATCAGGTTCGCCGCCGGGACATAAGCGCCGGTACCGGTGGCCGTGACCACGGTGACGGCATCGTCAAAGCAGGCAATACCCGAGGCATGGTTTATGTGCAGCAGGTTTGCACCGCCGCTGTCGGGTTTCA
>JAOZSC010000453.1 GCA_029939875.1 Desulfobacterales bacterium | reverse complement strand
TAGTTTTAAGTCTGGAGATGAATTGGATAAGGAGACAAATTAATGCCGATTTATGAATACCACTGTGAAAAATGCGGTGAAGATTTTGAATGTCTGATCATAGGAAATGACACGCCGGCGTGCACCGGGTGCAGTAGCAAAAAGGTGACGCGCCTCATGTCGTGCTGCGGCTTTGTCAGCAAGGCAGCCGGCGGTCAGACTGTTTCCGCGTCGGCCGGGTCATCCTGCAGCGGCTGTTCGGCAAGCAGCTGCGCGGGGTGCAGCCACTGATGAAAGCCTCGATTAAAATCGGAACCCGGGCCAGCCAGCTCGCACTGTGGCAGGCGCAATGGGTTCAGGCAGCCTTGACTGAAAAATATCCCGCACAGACCGTTGAACTGGTTACCATCCAGACCCGGGGAGACAAGATTCTCGATGTTCCCCTTGCCAAAATCGGTGGCAAGGGGCTTTTTGTCAAAGAAATCGAACAGGCCCTGCTGGATGGCCGCATTGACATTGCGGTGCACAGCATGAAAGACATGCCGGCCGAAATCCCCCGGGATCTTTGCATCGCAGCGGTACCGCAACGGGAAACACCGGTAGATGTTCTAATTTGCCGGAACGCCTCCGGCTTTAACGATCTCAAACACGGTGCGGTTGTCGGAACCAGCAGCCTGAGACGGGCAGCCCAACTGCGTTACGCCCGCCCGGACATCATCATCGCGCCGTTGCGGGGCAACCTGGATACCCGTCTGAAAAAATTGTACACTGAAAATCTGGATGCCATTGTACTGGCGGCTGCCGGGATAAAGCGCCTGAACCTGGAAGAGCACATCACGCAATACCTGGATGCCGACATCATGCTGCCGGCCGTGGGCCAGGGGGCCCTGTGCATTGAAACCCGGCAACACGATGTGGACATCGAGCCTCTGGTCGAAACCCTGGATCACAGACCCAGCCGGGCCGTTGTCCTTGGCGAGCGTGCTTTTTTAAATCGCCTGGGCGGCAGCTGCCAGGTGCCCATCGCCGGTCACGGCACCATCGCCCACGGCCGGTTTGAACTCACGGGCCTGGTGGCGGAACTCGACGGTTCCAGGATCATCAAAGCGAAAAACTCTGGGCCCGTCGATGCCACGCAAATCGTGGGCGTAGAGCTTGCCGAGCAGCTTGTTTCCCGGGGTGCCGGCAAAATACTGGCAAAATTGCAGACCATGGAATCCGCAAACGATGAGCGCTAAAGTCTATCTCGTGGGGGCCGGGCCCGGAGATCCGGAGCTGATCACCGTCAAGGGCAGACGTTGCATCGAAGATGCAGATGTGATTATTTATGACTATCTTTCTTCCCCGGCCCTGTTAAAACACGCATCCGATATTGCCGAAAAAATCTATGTCGGCAAAAAAGGCGGAAATCACACTCTGTCCCAGGATGAAATCAATGCGCTGATTGTGCAAAAAGCCCGGTCCGGTCGCACGGTTTGCCGGCTCAAAGGTGGAGACCCCTTTATCTTTGGTCGCGGTGGAGAAGAAGCTGAAGTGCTGGTGAAAAAAGCCATTGCCTTTGAAGTGGTTCCCGGCGTGACCTCCGCTGTGGCCGCTGCTGCCTATGCGGGTATTCCCCTGACCCACCGCAAGCTCACCGCCTCATTGGCGTTTGTCACCGGGCACGAAAATCCCGACAAGGAACAGTCCGGAATCGACTGGGAATCTTTGGCCCGCGGAATCGGTACCCTGGTTTTTTTCATGGGGGTAAAAAATATTGCTGACATTGCCCGCAAACTGATCGCCCACGGCAAACCCACCGACACTCCGGTGGCCCTGATTCGCTGGGGGACAACCCCCGCCCAGGAAACCGTGACCGGAACTCTGGACAACATTGCTGAACGGGTTCAAAAAGCAGGGCTCAAATCACCGGCCATCACCGTGGTGGGAGAAGTGGTTCAACTGCGGCAAACGCTGAAGTGGTTCGAAAAACGTCCGTTGCTGGGCAAGCGAATTGTTGTCACCCGCGCCCGGAAACAGGCCAGTGACCTGGTCCGACAATTGGCTGACCAGGGTGCCGAGTGCCTGGAATTTCCTACCATTAAAGTGGTACCCGCCGATGACCAGCGCCCGATTGACAAGGCCATCGAGAATCTATCCGACTATGACTGGATCGTCTTTACCAGTGTCAACGGGGTTGATTTTTTTTTCCAGCGTCTTTTCGCCCTCGACAGGGATGTGCGGGCCCTGCACCACCTGCACACGGCCGCCATTGGTCCGGCCACGGCTGAAAAACTACGCGGCTACGGACTGAAAAGTGACATTGTCCCGGAAACCTACCTGGCAGAAGCCGTGGTGGAAGCCTTCGGCAAGGTGGATGTCAGCGGCAAAAAAATATTGCTGCCCCGGGCCGCAAAAGCCCGACCGGTGCTGCCGGTGCAACTGCGCAACATGGGAGCCAAAGTCAATGAGGTCACCGCCTATCATACTGAAAAGGTGGCTGACAACGTCGAACAGCTCATCGAGCAACTTGAAGCGAAAACCATCGATCTGATCACTTTCACCAGTTCCTCTACGGTTAACAATTTCAAAGCCCTTTTATCGCCGGATGATTTTCAGAGGCTGATCGACGGGATTGTCATTGCCAGCATCGGCCCGATTACCACTGAAACCGCCATCAAAACGGGCTTTAACGTTCACATCACCGCCCAATCCCACACCATCGCCGGACTGTGTACTGCCATATTGCGCTTTTTCGCTAAAAACAAATCATAATATTGACCTTTAGTCACCTTCTGGTATAAAGTGCAGGATACGGCAGGCTACCGGATCGGTTCAGGAGCTGGCGCAGACTGCGGATCAACAGCCACCCGGGATTGAAGCATCTATGCAGGGACGCTTTTTT
>JAOZSC010000452.1:2474-2863 GCA_029939875.1 Desulfobacterales bacterium | reverse complement strand
ACGCCCACATGGCCCTGACCATATCCAATACCGGCTATGTCATGGAAACCGGCCGTATCGTGCTGACCGACAAGTCAGCGGCCCTGTTGGAAAACGAGCGGGTCAAAAAAGCCTACCTGGGCGAATAGTTCCCCCCACTGTTTTATCGTATTGATCAAAAAAGAGGAAACCTGAAAATGCCCAAACGCCTTGAAGCCCACGTATTTGATCTGCCCGTCCAGGAGTTGCGGCGCGGCTACCGCAGTGACGTCTACTTCTGGCGTGAAAAAATAACCCTTGAGCGGCACCAACTGCACCCGCAAGTCACCATGCAGGTCTTTCAGAAAAAAGACGCCGTGCTGTGCGGTGTGGACGAGGCCGTGGCGGTACTGAAAGTGGCGGCCGGCTGT
>JAOZSC010000452.1:0-2464 GCA_029939875.1 Desulfobacterales bacterium | reverse complement strand
TCCCAAGGCATACAAACTGTTTGACCGCTTGATCGAGCTCAAGGGCCGGGCCCGCCAGCAGTTTCTTAGCAGCCACAAAGATTACCTGCTGACGATTGAAAAAAAAATGGGCGTCTCCCGGCAGCTGGACGAACTGTGGCAAAACGGATTTGATCAGCTGAAAGTCGAAGCCCTGCATGACGGTAACCGCATCGCCCCCTGGGAAACGGTGATGCACATCACCGGAGATGCCGGCATTTTCGCTCACCTGGAAACAGTCTACCTTGGGATTCTGGCACGACGCACCAAGATTGCCAGCAATGTGCGCGACGTGGTGCAAGCCGCCAACGGTAAAACCGTCCTTTATTTTCCAGCCCGCTTCGATCATTGGGCCGTTCAGGGCGGCGATGGGTACGCGGCCCACATCGGCGGTGCCAGCGGGGTTTCCACCGACGCCCAGGCCCACTGGTGGGGGGCCAAAGCGTCCGGCACGGTTCCCCACGCGCTGATTGCCGCCATGGGAGGCGATACGGTCAAAGCCATCCGGCTATTCGGCGAGACCTACCCGGAGGTCGCCCTGGTAGCGCTGGTGGATTTCGACAACGACTGCGTGGGCACCTCGTTGAAATGCTGTGAGGCGCTCGGCGACACCCTCTGGGGAGTCAGGCTGGACACCGCCAACACCCTGGTCGACAAATCCATCATGCCGGTCATGCAGAATTTCAAACCCACAGGTGTCACTCCCAAACTGGTGGAAATGACCCGCCATAGCCTGGACAAACACGGCTTCGGCCATGTCAAGATCATCGTCTCGGGTGGTTTTAAACCCGAGCGCATCGTCGAATTCGAAAAACTGCAGGTACCCGTGGATGCTTACGGAGTCGGCAGCTACCTGATGCAGGGAGTCAATGCATTTACCGCCGACGTGGTCCTTCTGGAGGGCCGTCCCTGCGCTAAAGTCGGCAGGAAATACAGCCCCAACCCGCACCTTGAGCCGGTGCAATCATAACCCGGCGGCGGCGCTTAAAATTGCCTGGGAGCAAAACCCCACCGGTTGACGGTCAACCCCGCCATTCGGTATCATCCACGGTGGTTTTAAAATCCGGCTCCACGATGGCCGGACTTTCCAGATCCCCGGCTTTTTCCTGATCTTGCGCAGTGGGAATCCCAACGAAAACCAGACGCTGGCGCGGGCATTTTCGACAGGCCTCCAATACTTCCAGGGAGCATGCCGGACTGTATGCATCATAATCAATGGTTGACAGGTTGTCTTCAATTTTGAACAGGCTCGAGGTTCTGGCACAGGCGCCGCAACCGATGCAGCCCACGTTGCAGACCGCGACGACATCTTTTCCCTTGTCCTTGTTGGAACAGGCGACTGCCAGCACCCGGGAGGATTTAAAAGGGGTAACGGTAATAATGTTGCGGGGACAAGCCTTGGCACAGGCACCGCATCCCACGCATTTGTCGTAATCCACGGTGGCCAGACCGTCAACCACATGCAGGGCATCAAACAGGCAGGCGCGGGCGCAGTCACCGAAACCGAGACATCCGTATGTACAGCCCTGAACGTCAGTGATCAGGTTGGCCGCGGCGCAGCGTTGCTCACCCAGGTATTCATGGCGCCCCCGCCGGTCATCGTAATGCGCCCCGCAGTGAATAATGGGGCGGTACGGCAGCGTTTCTCCAACCTCCACCCCCATAATGGCGGCCACCGCAAGGGCACAGCTCTGTCCGCCGACGGTACATTTGTTGACGGCTTCATGTTCCAGCACCACCGCTTCGGCATATTCACCGCAGCCGACATAACCGCACCCCCCGCAGTTCGCGCCGGGAAGTGTATCGATAACCGTCAGCACCCGGGGATTGACATCCACTTGAAATTTTCGATTGGCCCATCCAAGGATGGTTGTCAGCAGCAGCGCCATGGTCAACAGGATGCCGCCGGACAGGCCGATGGTAACCCAGGTCATTGATCCTCCAGTACGTAATAGTCAGAACAACTTGTGCCGCCCCGGCTTATCTTCAGGGAGCAGCGCTTAGAACAGCCCTCAATCCGTTGTCAACACCTGCAAATCCCATAAACGCCATGGCCAGAATGCCGCCGATAATCAGGGTGATGGCCGGGCCTTTGAATGGTTCCGGGATATCGCACAAATCAAGCTCCTCGCGGATGCCGGCCATGATAACGATGGCAATGGTAAAGCCGACGCCGCCAAAAAATCCGAGGGTCAAAGATCTTCCCAGATCCCAGGCCTCGGCGGGATTTTCCACCCCGACAACATGGCTCATAATGATCAGGCAGGCGAACAAAATAGCGCAGTTGGTGGTAATCAGGGGCAAAAAAACACCGAAGGACTTATAGAGCGGCGGATAGAATTTGCGCACATACATTTCCACCAGTTGAACCGAAGAGGCAATGGTAAAAATGTAAACAATATAATTCAGAATTGTCAGGTCAATGGCGGCGGCCTTTTCAGCGGGT
>JAOZSC010000451.1 GCA_029939875.1 Desulfobacterales bacterium | reverse complement strand
TATACGAATTTTGCCGCTTCCCGCAACGTCAAAGTGACGTGCCAACAACCAAATACGGCCAACGGCCGTTTGTTCTTCACGCAACATCCCAAGCGCAATACTCGGGTAAATTTTGACAGTTGTTGCTAATAATTGTGGTGGGGCTTCTTCTATTAGAGTGGTTTCAGGCAACTGAATGGGCGATGGGGTGATTCGGGTTTGATGTGCTATACGCAAAACGGCCGTTATGCGCTCACTCCCCCACCCCAAGTGTGGCGGTAATTTTGCAATCTCCGCATGGGCGATGGGGCGACTGACTGCCTGCATAGTTGCAGACACCGTTACCCCCACCCGTTGGCGGCGTTCAAGTAATATGCGATTAGCTGCCAATAAGGCAGAAGACACCACACGATCAGAATCGCTCATGATGGGGACAGCGCAACCGCTACACGCATTTCAGCATTAGTTAATAATGCTTGACACGCAGATCAGCCTATGCTATTCTCCTGTTAGTTCGATTGCATAAAGGGAAACAGATACACCTTCCCCCTCCCCACACAACGGGCTTTCGAAAATGGCTAGACAGCATTGCAGTGCTAAACAGCCAGAAAGTATGCGATTAAATGAATAATGCGAGAGCAAACGAAGTCAATGTGAATACATTGGCTTTTTTGCTTTCTATGGGCAGAACATCAAACTGCGAAACCTCTTTCCACGCTCTGCGTGGAATGCTGAGATCAGACGCTCTGCGTCGGGTAAATTGCAAAACAACATCTTCACGTTTGTCATTCCCCCGCAGGCGGGAATCCATGTCTTTGGAAATCTGTGGATTCCTGCCTACGCAGGAATGACAGTTTAGATTTTTGTACTAGCCGTCGCCTGAGCTTGTCGAAGGCAAAGGCGGTGATGGTTGCCCCGCTACAGTTTCGACAAGCTCAACCTCCGCTAAACCACACTCTCTTTCCACGCTCTGCGTGGAATGCCTTACTCAGACGCTCTGCGTCGCGTTGTAGGTCAAGTTTGCAAACTTGACCTACGCTAAACCGACCACGCGATCAAATCCGCATCCAATTCCGCTAAATCGACTAATTTGATGCTGGCAAGCTGCCAATGCTTGCGACGAACCGGCTTTGTCGTCGTCAACGTCGTTGCGTACCGTTGCGCGTCTTCGCTCCAGCCGGCTGATGAGAAGAGCGTGTAATGCACATCGCAAACACTATCGCGCATTTTTGTGACGATGGGCGCGGTTTTGTGCATCAAATCCGAAATCGCCTCTTGCCCCATCGGTTCATCCGACCAGTAACAATCGCCCAGTAACAGCGCGGGGGCGGAATCGCTGATGCCCACAATGTCCAGCGAATAACTGCGCGACCATTCGCTACCAACCTCTTCGATGGCGAGCGGCAACTGCCCCATCCCGCTGGCGAGCAGCACCCATTGACGGCAAAGCTCCTGCCAACTGTTTTCCTGAATGAACGCTGGCAACTCCGCTTGAATCATCGTCAACATCGCATCCATCTGCCCCAACGCCAATTTGGATTGGTACGCCGACAAAAAGCGATAGAAAAAGCGTAGATAGGGATCCGTCACATAATAACGGCCGCGTCGGGAATCTGTGCCGCGTTGTGAAATCGGAATTTCACGGGCGACGAAGCCTGTGTCACGCAAAACGCTGAGATAAAATGACGCTTTGCTGCTAGTCAGCCCCGTCCGTTTGGCAATTTGCCCGATGGCGCGTTGCCCATCGGCGATGGCGCGTAGAATACCGACGTAGTTGTGCAGATCGGTGATGAAATCTTGCAATAAAATGCGCGACTCATCCGTCATCCACGAATGGGCGGGCAACGTGTTGCGCCGCAGATTTTCCCAGATGTCGTATTGCGGATTCAGTCGCTCCCAATAGGCGGGAACGCCGCCCCACATGGCGTACAGGTTGACGCGATCAATCGCGTTGTATTCGGGAAAGTAATTTTGGGTTGCGCCATAAGGCAATGGCAGGAGTTGCATTTGTGTGGTCGCCCGGCCGTGTAAGGGCGCGTCGTAATCGAGCAAGTGACGGCGCATCAAGCCCATTTGTGAGCCAGCAAGGGCGAGCATGATTTTGGAATCATTCAACCATCTGTCCCACACTTTTTGCAAAATGCCGACAAAGTTGGGGTCAACGTCGATGAGGTAAGTGACTTCGTCGAGGAAGAGGACGGTGCGTTCTTGTTGGGCGTAGAGGGCGAGTTGGCGGAAAGCGAGTTCCCAAGTGGAGAAGGTGAAATCGGGCGGAATATCGGCTTCTTCGTCCATGAAGCGCATCAGTGCTTGGGAGAAGGAGCGCAGTTGCGAGAGTGATGATGACGGTTCGGCAACCCAGTAAAAACCGCGTCGCGTGCGCTGTTGCAGCCAATGGGTCAGCAGGCGTGTTTTGCCAACGCGCCGACGGCCGTATAGAATGAGCAGCGTTGCGCGGGGTGATTCCCACAGATTATCCAGTACCTCTAGTTCCCGATCTCTTCCGACAAATATCATGTCAACCTCTCGTTTAGCCTAGTTGAAAATAGCCTAGCTACAACTATACTATACGAGGGTTAGCTATGTGTCAAGCATGTGGATCGTCTGTTTGGGTGTTTGTGTGTGTGGAACGATCTATAGGGTATAGATCATCTGTTTTTTTGTCAAGTCCCAATTTTTCAAGTGCGACACACCTGCGAGGTGCAACGCACTTGAAAAATTAGGGGTTATGCCTGCCGCTGCATTGCGCTATCTCGCCTCTGCGGATTGTGTGAAAAACGGCCGTATTTCAGGGCATGGCGAATGAATTCGCTGCAACGTGCAACCAAAGGTTGCTTGCAAAGTCGGCGTAGGCCGACTTTGCAATTGTAGACGTGGTTTTAACCGCCATGTCAAA
>JAOZSC010000450.1 GCA_029939875.1 Desulfobacterales bacterium | reverse complement strand
TCCATTACCATTTTCCTTTCTCTGGCGCATGATTTTTAATCACTTCATAATTTTTTAACAATAGCGTAAGTCGCCAATCCTTTCGCGACCAGGTTGTCGTTTTCATCTCGCACTTGCACATCCCCGATGGCCGTCTGATTGCCTTTATGGATGATCCAGGCTTCGGCCACGATGGTCCCCTGCTTGAATGGTCTGATATAATTGATTTTCATTTCCAGGGTGGACAAGGTTTCATCCCTGTCCAACATGCCGATCAGGGCCATTCCAACCGCGGAATCAGCCGGCGAAAAAATAGCCCCGCCGTGGGCCACACCAACGCCGTTGGCCAATTTTTCCGTAAATGGAAGCCGTATTTTCGCCCACCCCTTTTTCATCTCTACAATCTCCATGCCCAGCAGGGACCAGAAATGGTTGTGGGTCTTCATCCATTCCACGATAGATTTTTTAAACCCGGGGTCCAACTCTTCATATTGCACCATGTTTTATTCCTTTTCCGGCAAATTTGCAGTTTCAATAACACATAACCGCAGCTTAATGAAAGGCCAAAAGATGAACGTTGAACACCCGCCTGCCATGCATAGTGCATTGGGTTAGCATAATCATTGAGTTATGAATCAAATTATTATGTTTGCCTCGCACCAGTTTCAAGGCATTGCGGGCAGGTCGAACGTCCAACGTCGAATGGTGAATGAAAAGATACGATTTTGAATTTTAATTGAAATTGTCGATTGAGTGCTTAATTTAAATGGACAAAAAAACCGCAAAGGAGCTGCAATGTCCACAAAATCCACCCCGAAATACAGTTTTGAAACCGGCGTCTACCGTCCCCCCAGTGAGGGTGGCAGCTATTCACTGCTGGTGCGCTTTACCCGCAACTGCCCCTGGAATCGCTGCACGTTCTGCGCCATGTATAAAACACAAAAATTTGAGGTTCGTCCCCTCGACGAAATCAAAGGGGACATCGACGCCATGGCCGCCCTGTGCAATGATTTGAAGGAGATTTCGCAGCAACTCGGTTTTGGTGGCCGGATCACCCGCGAAGCCGCTGTGGAACTGATCAGCCGGGTTGATGAACTCAATTATCACACCGGCTTCGGCATGCTGTACAACTGGCTGCAGGCCGGGGGGAAAACCGCCTTTTTACAGGACGCCAACAGCCCGATCATGAAAACCGGGCAACTGGTGGAAGCATTGCGCCACCTGCGAAAAACGTTCCCGTCCATTGCCCGGGTCACCTCCTATGCCCGCTCCAAGACCCTGGCCCAGAAAAAACCAGAAGAGCTTACCGCCATCCGTGAAGCAGGTCTGGATCGTCTGCACGTGGGGTTGGAGACCGGCGATGACGAGCTGCTGAAAAAAATTAAAAAGGGGGTCACTTCAGACGGACACATTAAAGGCGGCCGCAAGGCCATGGAAGCGGGATTTCAACTTTCCGAATACTGGATGCCGGGACTGGGTGGTAAAACCATGTGGGAAAACCACGCCCGCAACACCGCCCGGGTATTAAACGCCATCAATCCCCACTATATCCGTTCCCGGCCGCTTTTTCCAGCCCAGGGAACACCACTTTTCGAGGAATATGAACAGGGCCGGTTCACCATGCTGGCTCCCCATGAACAGCTGATGGAATTAAAGATCATGATTCGGACCCTGGAGGTGACCTCCAAGGTCTGCTTTGACCATGCCGGCAATTATTGGCGCAATTCCAACGGCGGGCTTCTGTTTTCCCAGAGTTACGAAGGCTATAAATTCCCCGAGGAAAAACCCCGCGTGCTGGAATTGATTGAAGACGGGCTCGGTGTTTCCGATCAGGAGCCGGTGTTTTTACGGATGTAAGCTTTACACTGAGCTTGGAGGCAAGTCTAAACCGATCTGGTTTATGGAGCATACATAAGTATTTTATTGCCATCGCCTCTTTGATCCATCGTTTGGTTAGATCAGGCAACGTTTTGCTTCAAAATATCTTTATCCAGCTCAAGGGAATAAGACAATATCGTTTGAATATCAATTTTCTCGGATGCTTTGAGGATTTCTATGCCTGCAAGCCTGCCGCCATGTGTTGTGTCTAAATTAACTCCCTCCGATAGTTCCACAACCCCATCAGGTTTTTCATTGCTCAATTTTAAATATAAAGCATCTGCTTTGTCATCATAGTAAACTTTCATTTTGTTTTTCCCTTCTTCAAAGGATAATTTGTGATTACCATAACATGCTCTTCCTTTACGAAGGCCACCACTTTAATGGGGAATTCAAATCCCGAGATATTTTTAACAATTTCATGTTGCCCGTCATTTAAATTCAATGACTGCAATATTTTTCTTACAGTTGCCTCGGAAATACCGTAAAGCTTTGCTCTCCTTTTTGAATGTCTTGAGAATTCGATTATCACAAAGTTTTTCTCCTTTGTGTTTTTCTAATGAGTATAGAGCAAAAAGGGGTTCAGTTGCAACAAAATAAAGCAACGCACCACGATCCAGAATCAAACCGAATACAGATAATCCAGGGCGCCGAAAATCAGTTCGGTTACCTGTTCATTGCCTTCCAGGGTTCCGCCCAGGCCATACAGGGCGGTGGTTTCGGCCACCGTGCCAGCCTTGGATTTGGCGTATTCCACCCCTTCTTTGAGGTCCCGGGTCAAGCGTGCGGCAATATCCGGAACAAGGGTCTGGGGCATGGTCACGCAAAAATGCATTCCCGGCGGCAGCTGCAGGCAGTTAAAACGCCAGCCCCTGGTCTTCATAAAGTCGTTGACGTGAAAGACATCCACCTGTTCGGAGCGAAAACTGATGACGAAGGTGGAATCGCCGATTAAAAGCAACTCCGGGATCTGCGCCACACCCTTTTTAATGGCATCGGCCACATCCATGATGGCCCTGGCGGCTG
>JAOZSC010000449.1 GCA_029939875.1 Desulfobacterales bacterium | reverse complement strand
CGGTCCGACAGCGGTCCGTAGATAAGTTGCATCAATGAAAACGCCAGGGCATTTAAACTCAGTGAAAGCTTGACCACCGCCGGCGTGGTATGAAAATATTCAACAAGCCGGGGCATGCTGGGCGTGTACAAATAAGTGGACATCATGGCAGCTGTACTGGCCAGGACCAGAGCCGTCAAAATTACATGCATTGGGGGTGTTTTTTCAGCTTTCAATTTTATTCACTCGAATGCGACAAAAAAGGAAACCACCATGTACCTCAAAAACCGTCCAAAGTCATCCAAAAGGTAAAATCAAGCCGGTTTCCCTGAACGCTCAAAAGATACTTGATTCCTGTCCGAATGCGTCCTAAGGTATCCGGTGGAGGTAATATGCCCATCATGAACAGGGAGAAGACTTATGAAAACCCGGTTGACCATCCTGTGTGAAAATTCGGTTGGCGTGCCCTTCGATGTCATTGGAGAGCACGGATTCTCATGCTTCGTAGAAACTGAAACGGGTAATTATCTTTTTGACACCGGCCAGGGATATACCATCGTGCAAAATTCCCTGGCGCTGAAAAAGGACCTCGCCTCCATCAGGGCCGTTATGATCAGCCACGGTCATTACGACCATACCGGCGGTCTGCCGGCGGTCTTGAAAATCAAAGGCCCTGTGGACATATTCGGCCACCCGGACATGTTTGCCGAGCGCATCTGGTCAAACAAAGGCCGGACCCGATCCATCGGGATTCCTTTTCGCCGCAGTTACCTGGAATCGCTGGGGGGCAAGTTCCGCCTGAATACCGAGATGGTGCAAATCGCTCCCGGCATTTACCTGACCGGGGAAGTTCCGCGCACCAGCAATTTTGAAAAAGGCGATGCCAACATGACGCTTAAAATGCCCGATGGGCACGAGGAACACCCCGACCCCCTGCGCGACGATCTGTCCATGGTGATCGATTCTGACAAAGGGCTGGTGATTGTACTGGGCTGCGCCCATGCTGGCATGATCAATATCATTAACCATATAATAGACAAACTGGGCCGAGAGCGCATTTACGCCATCATCGGCGGAACGCACCTGGGATTTTCCAGTGATGAACAATTTGACGAAACCCTGAAAGTCATCGACCAGTACCAGATCGAGCACGTCGGTGTGTCCCACTGCACCGGGCTGGTCAAGGCATCGCTGCTGCACGCCAAGCTGAAGGAACGCTTTTTCTTCGGCACCGTAGGGGCGGTACTGGAGACATAGCCGGATCGAAAAAAACCCATGGCCATAAACCGCATGCAGGAACTGCTGCCCCGGGTAGACAAATACCTGCAGGAGCGCGACTGGGACGATGTTGCCGCCATGCGCGGACACCATTTCAAGGCCACACCCCTGGCCGCAGGAGAGTATAACCTTAACTATCTGATTACCTCAAATTCCGTGCGCCTGGTCTTGCGAGTCAACATCGGCACCCAGATCCAGCGCGACGACCAGATCATTTACGAGTACAAGGCCCTGGAGCTGTTAAAGCCCAGCGGCATGACGCCCCGGCCCTATTTTGTCGATGACTCGCGAAAATTTTTCGACCGAGGTATTCTGATTATGGAGTACTTGCCGGGCGAAGCCCTGGACTACCGCCGTGATTTACCGGATGCGGCCGGACTTCTGGCAGCCATCCATCAGCTGGAAGTGCCTCCGGGGAAAAACCATCTGATTTGCGAAGACGCACCGCTGACCCTGATTTACGAAGAATGCGCCGGACTGCTCCAGACTTACTTCGACTCGCAGCTTGCGGACCCGGACATCCGGGCCTACCTCAAGGAACTGATAAATTGGGCTGCCGAGGCCCGCACGGCCGAAAAGTTTTACCGGCAGGACCCCTGGCCGTGCATCGTCAACACGGAAGTCAACTCGGGTAACTTTATCGTCAACCGGCAAAAAAGCACCATTTTCCTGGTGGACTGGGAAATGCCCCGCTGGGCGGATCCATCCCTGGATCTGTGCCACTTTTGTGCGCCCCTGACCACCCTGTGGAAAGCCAACTGGCGCATGGGAGATGATAAAAAACGTGAGCTTTTAGAAATGTACAGCCGACACCTGGCGGACCGGCATTTGCGTGACACCCTGGCCGAACGCGTCCGGCTGTGTGACCCGTTTGTGTATTTACGCGGTATGTCCTGGTCGGCCATGGCATGGATCGCCTACCAGACTGAGTTTGCCGGCATGAAAAATCCGGACACCTGGACCAAACTGCAGCAGTACATGGATCTGAAATTTATCCGCTCCATTTTTGATCCGGTAATACGGTCTCAGGGCAACAACCATCTTCAAAAGGAGGAAAAAAATGGCTATTGAAGTCATCATTCGACGCGTGTTTGAGGGGCAAGAAAAGGCCAGAGAACTGGCACCTTTGATCGTTAAATTACGGTCTCTGGCAACCGTCCAACCCGGCTACATATCCGGTGAGACGCTACGCTGCATCGACTGTGAAGGGGAATACCTGGTTGTCAGCACGTGGAACAGCGTTGAGGACTGGAATCGCTGGCTGAACAGCGAGGAACGCATAGCGATTCAAAGCCGTATCGAAGCGCTGCTGAATGAAAAAACCGAATACCGGATTTACGAACCCCTGATGGGCGGGATCATCCCCCGCTTTGACGCTCCCGTCCAATAATCGGGGTCAGCCGGCCTGTTTCATTTTTTCCCGGGCGCCACGCAGCAAATGCCGTTGCTGGGCGGACAGCACGGCCTTGCGCATGCGAATGGAGACAGGGGTAATCTCCACCAACTCATCTTCACGGATAAAACTGATGGCCTGCTCCAGAGTGAGCGGATTAATGGGCGCCAGGATAATGTTGTCGTCTTTTCCGGAGGCCCGCATATTGCTCAGCTTTTTTTCCTTGCAAGAGTTC
>JAOZSC010000448.1 GCA_029939875.1 Desulfobacterales bacterium | reverse complement strand
TTTGCCAACGTGATGACCGGTATTAAAAATTCCGCCGGCCGGACCGGGATGGGATGCGTGATGGGATCCAAGAATCTCAAAGCCGTGGCCGTCCGCGGTACCATGGATATACAGATCGCCCGCCCGGTGGAAGCCCTGGAATACAACAAACACTTCATCGACCAGATCACCGGCGCCAAGGTCAATCAGACACAGGGGACATTGGGGACACCTTTTATCTGGGGTGCGACCAATTCCTGGGGCGGGATCAGGACCCGCAATTTTCAATACAACCAGTGCGAATATGCCGATGATATCGAGCCCGAGCGTATCGATGAGATTTGTGAAGAGACCATGGGACCCTATCATATGACAGGCTGCTTTGGCTGTCAGGTGCATTGCCGGGCCCAGTATAAAATCCCCGAAGGCCCCTTTGCAGGAAAATATGATGAGGGTCCGGAATACACCTCTTTAGGTGCCTTCGGAGCGGAGACGGATACCCCCCGGGCAGTGACGGTTCTTACCGGCAATCACCTGGTTGATCAGTTCGGGATGGACAATCTCGAAGTCGGCAGCCTGATTTCCTGGGCCATGGAACTTTACGAGCTGGGCATTATCACTGACAAACAGACCGATGGACTGGATTTGAGTTGGGGAAATGACGACGCGGTCATCGAGATGATCGAACGGATCGCTTATCGCAAAGGCTGGCTGGGTGATACCCTGGCCGATGGCGGGATTCCCGCCGCAAAAAAGATCGGCAAAAAATCTTTTGAATATCTCGTCCAGGTTAAAGGCATGAGCAACCTGCATTCGGATGAGCGGGCGACACCTGCGCTGGCACTCAATATTGCCACGGCATCCAGGGGTTCGGATCACTTGAGGAGCCGGCCGGCTATTGATCTTTATCACCTGCCGGAAGAAGTCCTGAGAAAGATTTACAGCAATCCGGTCGCCTATGACGGGCCGTTGAGCTCGGAGCACACGGAATACATCGGCAAACCGTGGCAGGTTTTCTGGCAGGAAAACCTATATATGGGAGTCGACTGTCTGGGTATCTGTAAATATCATACGGTTTTTCTGGGAGTCACGCTCCCGAGTTTCGAAGAGTGGTCCAAAGTGCTGTATTACAATACCGGTATCGAAATGACACCTGAAGATATCTGGGATGTCGCCCGACGGTGCAATATGATTGAAAGGCTTTTCAACCTGAGGGAAGGGCTGAAAAGAAACGATCTGGAAAAGGGCGATATGTTGAACCACCGCTATTTCGATGAACCTTGCAGAAGGGGCGCCATCGATGTCATCGGTATCACAATTGATAAGAAAAAATTTATCAAGATGGTAGATGAATTATATGAACATCAAGGTCTCGATAAAAACGGTGTACCGAAACCCGAGACCCTGCAAAGCCTCGGCCTGGAAAATGAGCCGTCCCATTTGCTGTAATTATATTATAGACTTTCAGATAGCGCAGTAAAAAAAATGATCTGGAAGACTAAGGATAGGAGAAAATAAATGGCTAAAGTATTATTTATCGATTACGAAAAATGCACAGGCTGCAGGCTGTGTGAGCTTGTGTGCGCTGTTTCACATGATGGAATATCCAATCCTGCCAGAAGCCGGATCCGGGTGCTGAAATGGGAGGCCGAAGGTCTTTATATTCCCATGGCATGTCAGCAATGCCAGGATGCGCCCTGTCTGAATGTTTGCCCGGTCAAGGCCATCTCGCGCGACGAAGAACTGGGCCGTGTCAGCGTTGACTATGATGCCTGTATCGGCTGCCGTTCGTGCGTCAGTGTCTGTCCCTTTGGTGCCATGCATTTTAATTCCACTGACCGGCGGGTGCTCAAGTGCGACGTTTGCGACGGCGACCCGCAATGTGTCAGGTTCTGTGAAGTAAATGCCATCAGCTTTATTGAGGCCGATGATGTGGCCATTACGAAGAGCCGCAAGGCTGCGCTGCGGGTTTCGACTGTGAGCAAACAGGCTGCTGGTTTGGAAGCTCAGATTTAATCGGCAACTTTTCAGCCTTACATTCATTCAATAGCCGGGGAGGTTTCTGTTTAACGCGGGAGCCTCCCCTTTTTAATTTGTATTTGATATGAAATCGCATACCCGAAAAAAAATGGTCATCATCACCAGCTTTTTCAAGGATGAGACCTATGGGCTCCTGGGCCCTCAACTGGCGGCCACCATTATCCAAGAGCACACGCCCTATGAGTGCATCGTCATCGCCGTTACGAGGAAATATGACAGGGCCGTTCTTAAAAACACCCTGACAGATTATTTTGGCACCGAAAGGCAGCTGATCGGATTTTCTGCTCTCAGTGGTCGTGAAGATCTTTTCGCTCTGGCTAAAGAGCTGAAAGATGAAGGGGCCGTCACCATACTCGCAGGACCCCAGGCAAATGTTGATTTTTTCGGAGAAAAGGGATGGCAAGATCACCCTCATCGGTTTAAGGGACTTTCCGAAAATTTCAACTTCGGTTTGCACGGGCCGGCGGAGCAGGTAATCGGGCTGTTAAACCGCCTTGATGGAAATGATTGGTCACAAATCCCAGGTCTTTTGTACATCGACCGGGATGGCGACCTCCAACAAAATTCAACCAGTGACTGGAACAAAAAGTATTTCAGGAAGGTGTGCTGGGATAATTTATACATAACCGGCAAGCACGGAATTACCCCTTTAAATATCACGATGGGTCAAGTCCTGCAGCACATCGGCTGTCCCCACGCGGCACGGACAACCCGCCTGGAAATAGATTATCCTGTTTGTCTGAGCGACCGTCGGCAACAGCGAATTGAACTGCGTTTGCAGGGGTGCAGCTTTTGCGATGTCGCCGCCGACAAGGGGTTTTACGGAAAACTGGATCATGAGACGGTGATCAGTCAAATACGTTGTCTGCCGG
>JAOZSC010000447.1 GCA_029939875.1 Desulfobacterales bacterium | reverse complement strand
GTAACATAGTTGATTCCCAGCGTTGAAATATTGTGAAAAAAATGCGAGCCCTGGGAAGGTTCGGCCTTCAATTCAGCAGAAAAAGTTTCGACCATGGCGCCCACGCCGCAGATGTCCGCCCAGCTGACCGGAATTCCCAGCCAGCGGTCGGCCGAACCCCACCGGCCCGGACCGATCAGAAGATACTTACGGTCCTCGACCAACAGGCGCGCGTTAAGTTCACCGATCTGCCGGGCAATTTCCACCGTGTGGCGGGCCTCGAAAACATCCGGTTTCACGTAAAGAATGTCAGCCATGTCGGTTTTTTCGGCGTTTCCGAGCGCGTGATGGGAGTCGCAAAAGGCCCGGGAAATATCCGTTGCGCTGATTTCCACCTGGTCGAGCTCCGCCCGGGCGGTCATGGGACGCAGCTGCAAAAACGCAAACTCGACCGGCTGGCCTTCTGCCTGCGGCCAGTTGACGGAAAATTCCAGCTCCACCGGGCAACCCATGCCTTCATGGCCCATTTGCAAAGCATCTGTCAGCAGCTCGGCCAGGGGAAACAGATCGTATTTAAGAACCTGGGCGAAGGTGAGCACCCGGTAGCCGGCAATGGCGGTGGTGTCCCGGATCCGGTGATCGTCGGGAATGTATGTACTGGCAAGCCGTTTCATAGGGGGATCATCGGGAACATCGTCGACCTCGCGCTTGGCAAGGTTTTCATCTTCCGAAACCCCGCATTCGCAGCGTAAATCTCCCATTTTCAACGAATAGAAAAAGCGCTGACAATTTTCAAGAATGTCTTCCACGCTGGTGCGCTGGGGCAGGATATGCGGATATTTCGGAGAAAACCGCAGGGCTTTTTCCCCGGACATGACGGTCTTTCCCAGACCCATGGCAATGGTGGCAATGCCTTCTTCCGGTTTCATTTTGGCAAACGGATAGTAATTGTGGGACTGGGCCACCCCGGAAATCGCCGGGTAGAAGTAATCTCCGTATCGTTGCCCTACCAGCTGCTGAATGATCACCGCCATTTTTTCTTCTTCCGTGCGCTGGCCCGCCCGGCGCGAAAAGGCCTTGGGATCCTGAAAATAGGTGGAGGCATACACCAGTTTGATGGCGGTCAGCAGCTGCTGCAGCCGGGTGTCAAGATCCGGATGATCGTTGGCCAGCATATAGGTCCGGTAAAGTCCGGCATAGGCGCGAAACTGGGCGTCTTCCAGCAGGCTGGACGAACGCACGGCCAGTGGGTAGGATATTTTCGCCAGATAGGCCTTAAGGTCGTCAACGATCCACTGGGGAAAATTCGCCCGGCAGAAAGCCTCGGCCACCTCTTCGTCGACAGCCTCCGACTTGGAATACCCCTTCAGGCTATTTTCTTCCACAAAGGCGTCAAAGCCCTCGGTGGTAATCACCATGGTCTGGGGAATGAAAAGGTCCACGTCTTCAAATTTCTTCCGGACGGCCGGAAGACGCTGCAGCAGGTTGGACACAAAGGCCAGGCCCCGGGCTTTTCCGCCCAGGGAACCGTTGCCGATTTTAAAAAAATCCGTATCGAGATCGAATTCACCGGCCTCGAAGTTGACCACCACGCCTTTTTGCCGTCGTCGTCGCCGAATCTGAATGATCGAAATCAGGTACTGCCGGTGACTGTTGAGATTGGAAAAATCATCCGTGCGGATGGGACGCATCTTGGAGGCCAGCATGATTTCGGTGCGGGCAAAAAACCAGCGGGAAAAATCATTGCGGCTGGTGTGGTGCATGAAGCAATTATCTGGAATTTTTTGCAGCAGGTCCTCAAATGATCGCATGCTCGACGCCCGGGCGATCTCCTGGCCCTCGGGGGTACGAAAGACAAAATCACCGAATCCTAGCTGATCCATGAAAAACGAGTGCACCTCAGCGATGAGCGATGGGGAGTTCTTATCCACAAAAAAAGCGGGGATCCGGGCGGCTTTTTCCGCGTTGGACGCCTCCGAGCTGGTGAGCAGCAGCGGGATGTCAAAGCGTTCGCTTTTGATCCGGGACAAAAAATTCACCCCGGCATTGTCATTTACCTTGCCGTTGCGCGGAAAACGCACATCGGAGATAACTCCCAGCACATACGGCTCATAGGTCTCGTATAACCGCAGCGCTTCTTCATAATTGCGGGCCACCAGAATCTTGGGCCGCGCACGCATGGTAAGCAAGCGGTGCTCCTGGTTGAGTCCCTCTTCGAGCAGTTCCTGGGTCTGGCTGACCAGCTCGCGATAGAGCACCGGCAGCAGCGTTGAAATGTAAAGCGGGGAGTCCTCCACAAACAAAATGACCCGGATGCCCGCCGATTGCGTATCGTGGGCCACGTTCATCCAGTCTTCGGCGCTTTTGACCAGGGCCACCAGAATATCCGTATCTCCCGACCAGATAAAGGTCCGGTCGATTCCCGGCGGTTGGGTAAACGCCCGGCTGGATTGCTCCGCCGGCAGAGCACTGTGGGTCAACAGGATCACGGGCAACTCGGGATCGATCTTTTTTACCTCTCGTCCCAGCACAAATGCATCCATGTCCACCAGGTGGAGCATGGTGATCACCATGTCAAACTTTTTTTCTTCCAGGGCAGCCAGGGCAGCCTCGGCGGTGGCCACCCAGGTAAAGCGCGGCGGATTGCTCAGGTTCAACCCACGGTACTCGTTGATAATTCTCTCTGAAAGCCGGCAGTCCTCCTCCATGATCCAGGCGTCATAAGGAGTGGAAACCAGCAGAATGTCCCGTACTTTTTTGGACATCAATTCATGAAAAATTTTAAAGCGTGGATCAAAATCTTCGGCAAAACTTTCGATTTCAAGCGTCATGTACATCTATCCTTTTGGAATCGATTAGCTGTGTTTAGTCTACCCAGTTAAAAGTCCTGTCCACGGCTTTGTGCCACTGGCGGTAATATTTTTCCC
>JAOZSC010000446.1 GCA_029939875.1 Desulfobacterales bacterium | reverse complement strand
TAGGTTCTTTTTTGAGTATATTCTCATAAAGGAGTATTGATGGTTCGACCGCAAAAAGACCGCATGGTGGCCTTTAGTCCCGAAATCAGCTACTTCAAGCCACGGGGCATTCCCATGATTGACCTGGAAGAAGTCGGCCTCACGGTTGACGAACGGGAGGCCATCCGGTTGTCGGACCTGATGGGAATGTCCCATGAAGAAGCCGGACGGCGCATGGGGGTTTCCCGGGCCACTTTCGGGCGGATTATTCAACGGGCCCGCAAGGCAGTGGCCGATGCCCTGATTAACGGCAAGGCGATTAACGTTGAGGGGGGAAATTATAAACTCGTCCGGCAGGCCCGCCTTTTTTGTTGCAATAGTTGCGGCCACCAATGGGAGGAAGCTTTAGGCACCGGGCGGCCACCGGGTTGCCCGGCGTGCGGAAAAAAGAATTATTATCGTCTGGGGAAAAAAGGGGGCCGAGAGAAATAATTTTTTTTAGAATGTAATACTTTAGAAATTACAGTAAAACTATATGAAATATTGAGAAATATATAAATATAAAGTTTAAGAGTGGCATGGGATGCCGTTAAGTTTTCGAGTTTATCAATTATTGACCCCTTGAAAAATAAGGAGATCGTCACCATTATGAGAATTGCGATCACATCGATGGGGAAAAGCATCGAATCCGACATTGACCCACGTTTTGGCCGTGCGGCCTACTTTGTCATTGTCGACCCGGATACCATGGCCGTCGAGGCGGTTGAAAACACCCAGAATCTCAATTTGGCCCAGGGAGCCGGGATTCAGGCCGGCAAAACCATCATTGACAACCATGTTGACGTACTCATCTCCGGTCACTGCGGACCCAAGGCGCATAAGGTGCTGCAGGCCGGTGGCGTTAAAATTTTGACCGGCGCCAGGGGGTGCGTGGCCGATGCTGTTTCCCAGTATAAAAAGGGGGAACTGGAGGTTGCCCTGGAAGCGGATGTGGAGGGGCACTGGGTGTAGACGGATCCGGTGCCTGCGGCCGAGCCGGATTTACTAACCAATCAACGATATCTGAAGTAACGACAGGAGTAAGACTATGGTGGGAATAGAAGGTAATATGCCAAAAGACCCGCAGAAGATGCAGGCGGAACAGGACGTAGCGGTAAATGCGTCCCTGGACAAAATTAAAAATAAATTCCTCGTGATGAGCGGAAAGGGCGGTGTGGGCAAAACCAGCACTTCGGTCAACCTTTCCATTGCCCTGGCAAGTAAGGGCCATCGCGTGGGCATCATGGACGTGGATTTGCACGGACCGGACGTACCTCGCATGCTGGGGCTGAAAGGCATGCCGGAAGTCAATCAGAATAAAAAACTGGCACCTATCAGCTACTCATCAACCCTGACCGCCATATCCATCGAATCGCTGACCCCCAACAAAGATGATGCCATTATCTGGCGCGGACCGCTGAAATTTTCGGCCATCAAGCAGTTTATCGGCGATGTGGACTGGGGGGATCTCGATTTTCTTATTATCGACTCTCCACCGGGTACCGGTGATGAACCGCTGACCGTGGCCCAGACCATCCCCGATGCCAAAGCCATCATCGTCACGACCCCCCAGGAGGTGGCCCTGGCCGATGTCCGCAAATCGATCAATTTCTGTAAAACCGTAAATATGAAAATCTTTGGGTTGATCGAAAACATGAGCGGTTTTGCCTGTCCGCACTGTGGTGAAATGATTCAACTATTCGGTGATGGCGGAGGGGAGCGCACGGCCCTGCAAATGGGGATACCGTTTCTGGGGAAAATTCCCTTTGATACCCAGATGGTGGCTTGTGGGGATTCAGGGACCTGTTATTCAGAGGTTCACAAAGATTCTCCGATTACCCGGTCCTTTGCCGAAGTTGCCGAAAAAATGGCCGCGTTGCTGTGATGCCTAAAAAAAGGTGCCTAAAGTTAAGGTATTCTACCGATTTTTAAAAGAAATAGAAATCACGCGAATTTGTTATTTCATTTTTATGATTTCGGATAGCTGTACTGACTGCTGTCGATAGCTGCTTAAACAAGATGGAGCGCAGCGACACAACAATTTTAGGCACTTCGAACTTTAGGCACTTTTTTGTTCCGGTTATGCGGAGGCTTCCTTTGCATCGGGCTCTGCATCCAGGCCGCCTTTGCGTTTGGTTATGAAATAAATGGGACACGATGACCGGAATTTGCAGTAAACATCCGGATCGCGACATTCCAGGCATTCTTCACACATATAGATCTCGTATTTCATGCATTGATAGCTGGTTTCTCTGTCAGGGTGATTCACGCAGTATCCCATCTCAGTTCCTTTCCAAATTATTCCCGCAGGTTTGGAAATTTTAAATATCGGGCGTCGTTCCGACTCGTTTTTTATCGTCCTGCTAAATATCCTTCAATAAACGGATGCGCACCGCGCCTATTTCTTTGCCGCCCGCTTCAATTGCTCGAGTTCTTTAAAAAGATCCTCGTGTTCATCTTCAAGGGCGATGAGCTCCATCATAATCGGCGGCTTTACCGAATGGGCCGGCAGCTGTTTTTGGACCTCTTTGATCTGCTCTTCGAGCTGCTTAAGGCGTGTTTCCAAGGATTGAATGCGTTTTTCCATGTTGGTTTTCCAGCTAAAGATTTTGAATTAATTGCCGATCTGATTAAATAATACAACTATAAATCACCGTGCCGGAATTCATCAAGGTTTTTTTTATTCACAGAACGCATTAGTGATCCGCAAATGACTAAAAGGTTACAAATATGTGTTTTGGTTGAGCGTCATTGTTCATTTTGGGGAAAAAGTCATTAGATCGGTAGGTGTTAAAAATTTTAAGCTGTTTGAGGAGCTTGCGACGAGTTTTTAAAATTTAGCCAACCGATCTGATGGCGCCCAAAATGGACACTTTCAGCGAGGCCAAAA
>JAOZSC010000445.1 GCA_029939875.1 Desulfobacterales bacterium | reverse complement strand
AAGCCAGACAAAGGTATCCAGCTGTAATAATAAATTATTGTGATATCTGGTAATTTTCTATATTTTCAAACCTCAAAATTGCAAATTACTCCAATTATGTTGAGCGGCGCCCAAAAATTGTGACGTCTTACAGTCCAATTGATCAGCCTGTCAATGATCTATATTTCATCCAAATCCGCTATCTCTTCGTGAAAATCATTTTTCTTTAAGACCACTATCGTTGATTTTGACTTGGCAACGGGATTCTTGAAGCTGCAGGGCATCAGTGTTGTGCATTTGCCGCAGACATCGGTGGATGCCGGCAGATCCGAAAAGCAGTCCAGCACCTGGTAATTCTCATTGAGCCGCTGCCAGCAGCGGGTCCGGTCAAATCCATTTTCCGAGAGCGCATCCACCGGACAGGCTTCGATGCATTTGCGACACGGCCGGCCGGCCTTGAGCAGGCAGGCCTCATCGGTTTTTATCAACGGATGCTCGCCCAGAGCGGCTTCGGTTACCAGGCTGCCCAGACGTCCGGTGCAACCTGCTGGCGTGATCAGCAGGTGATGGACGCCGAAACGGCCCAGGTTCACCAGGTAGGCCAGGTGTTTGTGGGACCAGCGCGCCATCAGCCGCATCGGATCGAAGTTGTGGGTCGCCGGTGTCAGGCCCGAGTCAAACCCGCCCGTCGCCAGCAACTCCTTGATGGCCAGACTCACCCGCCCGATGAGCTCATTGGTCTGAACATAGGCCACCCCCCAGTTGCGGCAGGGACGCTGACCCGGTTTATTTTCTTTGACCAGCTCCGGTTTAAACGGTATGTAAAACACGACCACCGATCGTGCCGTGGGCAAAAGATCTGTGGGATGCAGATGGTCGGCGGCGGCCATGCGCGGCAATTGATCAAACCGGGAATCAACAGGGGCTGCTGCCAGCAGCGGGGGCTGCCACCACCCGGCCGAACCCAGCCGCCCGGGTTCTTCGGCTACGCATGTTTCTGCGCTTTTTCTCAAATCATCAACAGAAATCATCTTGGTATCTTAATTGTTATTTTATTAATGATTTGCTGTTTACCATTATTCGCTGATCATTACCAGTAGCACCAATTTTTTATATAAAGATGACCATGAACAGCGACTCCCTGATACAGTGGTTTACAAAATCACTTTTAGCCGATCCCCAAAAAACGGCCATCACATTTTTGCGGGACGGCAGCGTGGAAACAACCGTCACCGGCCGTGAACTGGAACGCGATGCCCTTCGCATGGCTGGCACCTTCCTGGGCATGGGCGTTGCCAAAGGCGACCGGGTGGTTCTTTTTATCGAAAAATCACTCATATTCGTGGTGACCCACCTGGCGCTGCAAAAACTGGGGGCCATTTCGGTCCCGCTGAATCCGGGATTTACCCCATCCGAGTTGCAGTACCTGCTGGGCGATCCCCGGCCAAAAGCCATTTTAATCGAACCCGGCGCCACGGCGATGATCGAACACATCGATGCCAGCCTTTGCCGGGTGGTGGTGGACACCCGAAAACCCTACCAGGATCTTGATATTTTTGCGAACAGCCCGGTAAAATTGCCGCCGGTGGCCATACGAGACGAAGACCCCGCCCTGATTATCTACACCTCGGGAACCACGGGCAAGCCCAAAGGTGCCGTCTTGACCCAGCAAAACCTGGTGCACGATGCCCGCAACATCATCGATATCTGGAAAATCCGGGCATCGGATGTCATCTGTCATGTACTGCCGCTTTTTCACGTCCACGGCCTGTGCTTTGCCCTGCACACCGCCCTGCTGGCCACCGCGCAAGTGGTCATGCTCAACCGCTTTGACCCCCAAAAAACCCTGGAAGTGCTCAGCCGTAAAAAAGGGCCGCATGTCTGCACGATATTTATGGCGGTGCCGGCCATGTACACCAAACTGGTGGAATCCCTGGGAGACAAAAAGCCAGACTTTGAGCATATAAGATTGTGGACCAGCGGGTCGGCTCCCCTGGCCGCCGACGATTTTGAGCTCCTGCACCGCCTGTTCGGCAGACAGCCCGTGGAAAGGGAAGGCATGTCGGAAACCGGCATGAATTTTTCCAATCCTCTGGACGACAAACGCCAGCCGGGGTCCATTGGAAAGCCACTGCCCGATCTTGAAGTCAAAATTGTGGATCCGGACACCGGCGGGGACCTTGCGCCCGGTCAAACCGGTGAAATCTGGCTCAAGGGTCCCTCCATCACACCGGGCTACTGGCAAAAGCCGGCGGAAACCGCGGCCGCCTTCGAAAATGGCTGGTTCAAGACCGGGGACCTGGGAAAAGTGGATGACGAGGGCTATTATTTTCTAACCGACCGCCTCAAACACATCATCATCTCGGGGGGAGAAAATATTTCGCCCAAAGAAATCGAGCAAGTCATCAACCGGCTGGAAGACGTGTCACAATCCTGCGTGGTGGGCCTGAAAGATAAAAAATGGGGCGAAAAAGTGGCCGCGGCCGTGGTTAAAAAACCCGGCACAACAGTAACGGCCGAGGCAATTCAGACCCACTGCAAAACCTGTCTGCACCCCTGGAAATGTCCCCGGGCGATTGTTTTTACAGACCGGCTGCCCCGAAACAGCTTGGGAAAAGTGCTCAAAGAAGCGGTTAAAAAACTTTTTTAAAAAAATGAATCTCCCCGCGGCAAGCCGCGGGGTATCATCCGAATGTTTTTGTCTGTTTTATCCCAGCAAGCTGGGGGAAATTAGACCCTGAAAAAGATTAAACGCAGATGGACAAAATACATTGGCCGTCCCGACGGCTTGTCGGGTCGTAGCTCGAAGATCGAAACCTGAAGCCGGCAATGTCTTTTTAGCTTTTCTCCGCGCTTTCAGCGAGCTCTGCGGTAAGTTTTATGTGATCGTATTTAAAAAATTGTGTGCTAAGTGAAGGCCCCCTCCAGCAACGCGT
>JAOZSC010000444.1 GCA_029939875.1 Desulfobacterales bacterium | reverse complement strand
ACCGGTTGCGGCGCTTGCGTGGAAGCCTGTCCGGTGAGCATCCCCGACGAGATGGACGGTAAAATCGGCGGTATGCGTAAACTGGTGTCCATGGCTTTTCCCCAAGCGGTGCCCAACGTCGTGAGTGTGGACCCCCGCTGCCGCTTCGGAGAGATGCGTGAGGCCGGGGCCTGCATCGGTGATTGCGCCGTGGATTGCAGCCAGTGCCGTGAATGTCCTATTGCGCTGTGCGTGAAAGCCTGTGAGAAGGAAGGCAAAAAGGCCATCACCCTATGGCAGGCAAACCGCAACGTGAACATAGAGGTGAAAAGCATTGTGGTGGCCACGGGCATCAAAGACGCCCCGCCGGCGGGAGATCTGCTGGGCTATAACGTCTATGAGAATGTGATCACCAATACCCAGTTTGAACGCCTGATGAATGCCGGCGGCCCAACGGCCGGACACATTATCCGCCCCTCGGATCAGAAGCAGGCCAAGAAAATTGGCTGGATCCAGTGTGCCGGGCGCGGGTTGGGGGAGGGCAAAGGCACGCCTTACTGCTCCAAAATCTGCTGCATGATTTCCGCCAAGCAGACCATCATCACCAAGGAGCACGATGATTCGGTGGAAGCCACGGTTTTTTATAACGACCTGAAGGCCTATGGCAAGGGATTTTGGGATTTTTACCGCAAGGCTCTTGAAAACGGCGTGCAATATGTCCGGGGCCGACCCTATGAAGTCGTGGAGAATCCCGAGACAAAAAATCTGACCCTGCGCTACGAAGACCTTGAAAGCGGCGAGATCCACCGGCAGGAGGTTGATCTGCTGGTGCTGGCCACCGGCGTGATCGCTAACGAGCGCAACAAGCGACTGGCCAAGGCGCTTAAGCTTGAATTGGATGAGTTGGGATATTTCAAAGAAAAAGATCCGCTGTTGACGCCGCTGGAAACCCGGGTGGACGGTATCTATCTTTGCGGCGGGGCCACCGGCCCGATCGATATCGCTGAATCCGTGGCCCAGGCCACGGCAGCTTCCATGAAAGCAGTTTGCCAAGGCGGAAGCCGGAAGCCGGAAAAAGTACTTAGTAATAAATAACATTCGGGATCATATGAGTGGTCTGTGGGCTGGCAACATAGTATTTGTAGACTGGAAATTGCTGCTTCGATCGATCGGAGTCCTTAAAAATTTCCGCATTCCGCATTCCCAATTCCGAATTCTTATAAGAGGATGACTCTATGAGTGAAGAAATTCGCATCGGTGTCTTTGTTTGCGATTGCGGCACCAATATCGCGGGGGTGGTGGATGTCCCTGCAGTGGTCGAATATTCCCGTCAGCTGAAAAACGTTGTACTGGCCGATGAGGGTCGCTGGTCCTGTTCAGTGGACTATCTGAGCAAATTACAGGATCACATCCGTGAAAATAACATCAACCGGGTGGTCATCGCTTCCTGTACACCGCGGACCCACGAGCCGCTGTTTAAAAAAACCATCAAGGAAGCCGGGGTCAACCCTTACCTGTTGGAGTTTGTCAGCATTCGCGAGCAGGTTTCCTGGGTTCACATGAAAGAGCCGGAGGTGGCCACCGAAAAGGCCAAAGACCTGGTGAGAATGGGGGTGGCCAAGGCGGCGTTGCTGGAAGAAGGCCAGGAAATCCGGCTGCCGGTTAAAACCGACTGCCTGATCATCGGCGGCGGGGTCGCCGGCATGAACGCCGCACTGAGTGTTGCCGACCAGGGCTTTAATGCCACTATCGTTGAAAAAGAGCCCCAACTGGGCGGATTGCTCAACCGGATCTGTTTTCTTTCCCATGACAACCATAAAACCCCGGCCGCCAAGGTTGTCCGGAACGTCATCGAGCGGGTGCAATCACACCCCAACATTAAAGTTTACGCCGACACCCAGTTGGAAACCGTGGACGGCTACATCGGCAATTACAAAGTGGTTCTGAAAGCCACCGGCGACGGCGCAACCGAAAAACTGGATATTTCCACCGTCATCGTGGCCACCGGTATGCGGGAAATCGAGCCCGAAGGCCTGTTTGAATACGGCAATGACCCGCGGGTAATTACCCAGCTGCAGCTGGAAGATCTGTTGAAAAACAAACAGATCGGCGAGGTTAAAAACGTGGTGATGATCAGCTGCGTGAACTCCAAAAACGAAACCCGTGGCTGTTGCAATGTCGGCTGTCATGTCTCCGTTAAAAACGCCATCGCACTGAAACATCTTCGAAAAGATGCCGCCGTGCATATCCTGTACCGGGACATGAGCCTGATCCGGGAAGAGGGCGTCGCCCAGCAAACCGCCAAGCGCCTGGGAGTAAAATTTTTACGATTTCCCGATGACCGCTATCCCGAGGTTAAAGCACAAAACGGGCAGCTGATGGTGCGCAGCTACGATTTTTTACTGGGCAAGGATTTTGCAATTCCTACGGATCTGCTGGTGCTGACCACCGCATTGCAGGGCGATGATACCGTGGAGCAGATCCGTGGCCATTTAAAAGTGTCCGCCAACCCGGACGGCTTTTTCCAGGAATCCCACGTCAAGCTGGGTCCGCTGGAATTTGCCACCGACGGGATTTCGCTGGGCGGCTGCGCCAAGGCGCCGATGTTTTTTAAAGAAAGCTGTGAGGCCGGTATCGGGGCGGCCATGAAAGCGTCGATTCCCATGAAAAACGGCTATATCGAAGCCGAGGGAATCGTGGCGGATATCGATTTGAGCGACTGCAACCAGTGCGGCCTGTGTTCCAAGCGCTGCCCCTACAGTGCGATAAAAGTGGACGAGGAAAAAAATCCGGAAGTCATCAAGGCCCTTTGCAAGGGCTGCGGCCTGTGCGCTGCGGATTGCCCCAAGGAGTGCATCAGCATCGTGCACTATTCCGACGAGCAGGTCTTCGCCCAGGTGGAAGCTGCCCTTGAAAAAGATCCCGGAGACAAGATTATCGCCTTTGT
>JAOZSC010000443.1 GCA_029939875.1 Desulfobacterales bacterium | reverse complement strand
TGGATTTGCGCTGCTGGGTAACGCTGCCCGGCCAGCGGCTGGATGAAGCCGTTGCCCTGGGAATCCGCAGTGGATGGGGAAATGACCGGCTGCGCATCGGTCATGTCAAGTACTTTGTAGATGGAGGCATGGGCGCCCGTACGGCCTGGATGCTCAAACCCTACCGGGATGCCGGCTGCGGTATGCCGCTGATGGCCATGGAAGAACTGCAAGGCCGTCTTCAAAAAGCGCATGCTGCCGGTCTGGCGGTGGCAGTGCATGCCATTGGAGACCGGGCCAACCGGGAACTGGTGGGGCTGTTTGAAAAAATTCAACCCAGCGCGGAAAACGCGGATATCTGCGCGCCGTCCCTGCCCCACCGTCTGGAGCATGTGCAGATGATCCGGCCCGAAGATATCGCCCGGCTGGCCAGGTTAAACGTTGTCGCCTGCGTCCAGCCCCACAACCTGGCCCTGGACATGGACATGATCGACGAATGTGTCGGTGAAAACGGGCGCTACACCTATGCCTTTGGCGACCTGCTCGCAGCCGGCATCGCCATGTGCCTGAGTTCCGACGCCCCGGTCTGTGACCCGAATCCCCTGACCAACATCCACGCTGCCGTCACCCGCTGCAGATCAGACGGGACGCCTGCCGGCGGCTGGTATCCGGCGCAGAAAATATCGGTTGCACAAGCCGTGCGGGCTTACACCCTGACCCCGGCGATAGTCGGCGGGCGGGCGGGTGAACTGGGCTGCCTGAAACGGGGTAGCCTAGCGGACATGGTGATTCTTGATCGCGACATCTACCACGTCGATCCCATGGAAATTATCCAGACCCGGGTGGAAATGACCATTTTCGATGGACGCATCGTCCATCGTCGCTCCTCATTCTCGTGAGAAACCCGAGGGTAATTTTTTAAAGGGGGACCGAGGGGGATTTATTGCTCCGGCTACGGGACCCCGGAAACATCGATTCTGAATGTAATCCAGTCCCCGTCGGTTATCTCGAGTGCGTCCTTTAATTTTTGGGGGGCAATAATTTCGACGACTCCCTTCCCGTGGGTTCTGACCTCTTCAGCGGGTCTCACAATGGCGGCGGGAATTCCTGCAACCGTTACAGGATACACTTTTCCGGAGCAGAAATTGGAATCGGGAGAAAGCAAATCAGCACCCTTTTTGTACACCAGCCCATCGATAACAGCGGCCTGCTCTTCGGATATCTCAACATTAAGGGTCCCCGGCCAGGGTTCAAAGCCCAGCTTTTCCACGCACTGCTGCCGGACCCAGTCCAGCCCGGTAAAAAAAGCCCCCTGTTTGAGGCCACCGACAACTTTACCGTTTACTTTCCAATGGTGTTGCATGGCATTATTGCTGGAACCACTTATCCTTCTTAAAATCATCCGGCGTTACCGGCAGGCTGCCTGCAACCATGGACCGCAACTTAATGACAATCTCACTTTTTTCTCCCAGCAGCGGTATGAGGGATTGAATCGCCCGGCCCAATGTTTTATCGCAGGACTCCTGAACTTCTTTCCGCGCATCGCCCGGCAAGTGCCCGTGGGCCTTCAGAAGATTATTCACCCAGTTTGCCAGGGCCTCCATGTCGATGTCGCCCATCGTTCTTCGATAGACATATCCTTCAAAAGCCCCGGCGGAGGCAGCGAATTCATAGATTTGCCGATATAGATGCATATTAATATCTTAGAAATTATTTTCGCAGCTGAATCCGAATTTCATTTTCTCTTTCATCAATGCCGACTTCAACAAAACCTGCAGTTTCAACCATCGGCATGACCTGTTCGCGACGATAAGCGGCTATCGGCTTATGCAAGCCGAGCAGCATGAAAAGCCATAGAAAAAACCGCTCCCGGAAATTAAGACTTTCCTTCCATTGCTTACGATCGATATAGGCCGTGACATTGGACGGATCATAGACCCAGGCCCGGCCGCCTTTTTTCAGTACCCGGAATATTTCTTTGAAAACAGCCACCGGGTCCTTTAACGAGTGCAGCATACCGGTGCTGAGCACCGTATCAAACGATTCATCCTCAAAGCGCAGCTTGGCGGAGTTGCCAACTTCGAAGCTCAGTTGGTGGGCTAACCCGGCCCGGGCAGCATTGCCCCGGGCCATGAGAATCAATTGACGGCTCAGGTCGACTCCCACGATTGTAATCTCCGGCGCCCGTTTTGCGATTTCAATGGGCAGATAACCGGGACCGGTACCGAGATCCAGCATCCGGCCCGTGTTGAATGCTGTGACGATTTCGTCGGCCACCTGGCTGTAGTAGCCTTCGATCACCATCCGGGTGGCCTTCTCGTACGAAGAGGCCAAAACACCCGGTATTCTTTGAACTTTATACCATTTTTTCATCGCTGATTTTTCTCGCGCGCGCCGGTCTCCTTTGTGATGAACACTTTTCACTGTAATTCAGCGGAGTTTTAAAAGTCAACCAAAAAGCCATTGGGCAAGAGTTGAGGTATTCTATCGAATGATAAATTGCGGTTTACAATTCTACGGCAATTATATTACAGTGCATCAAACGGCTTTCAGGCAAACGTCGCAGATTCTTGAGGAAAAATAACGATGAAAAGATCAGAAAATGTTTTTTACTGGCTACCGTGCCCCGTTGTGTTCGTGTGCAGCGCCCATGCGAACCGGCGGGACATCATGACGGCCACGGCCATGTTTGTTTCGGAAAAAGAACCCCTGCTGACCATCAGTACAGCTGAAAACCACCTCAGCACGCAATTAATCGACCAATCCGGCAAGTTCACCTTGACGATTGCCGGCCAGGACCAGAAACAGCTGGCCATGCAAGTGGGCAGCGTAAAAGGAGATGTGGAGGATAAATTTGAAAAATTTTCCATCTACACCCGCTCCGATCCTGCCGGCGCGGCACTTGTTCCTGAAGGGGCGGCGGCATGGATGGCGTGTACGGTGGAAAGCAG
>JAOZSC010000442.1 GCA_029939875.1 Desulfobacterales bacterium | reverse complement strand
TATCAAAGGCTTCTTCCTCGGTTTCTTCGACCTCGGCGGCACTTATCTGGGTGTACATGGCATCCAGAGTGCCTACCACCGCTTCTTTGGCAAAGATGCCGGTAAAGATCCCTACCGTGGCCGGCCAGTTTTCTTTGGTCAGTCCCATGGGGCTAAACACCGGAGTGATGGATTTTCCGATTGCGCTCAAGGCTGAATTGTCACTGTCTTCGTGGCCGAAAGAACCGTCAGTACCAATGGAGTTTAAAAAACTCAAAATCACCACCACCGGAATGATGATCTTCCCGGCACGGAAGATGAAAGTCTTGAGGCGATCCCAGGCTCGCATGAGTATCCCTTTTACCGTTGGCATGTGATAAGGTGGCAGCTCCATTATAAAAGGAGTGATTTCACCCTTGAGCATGGTGTTTTTCAAAACGAGTCCGGTAAGAACCGCAAAGCCGATGCCTATCAGGTACAGTCCGAAAACCAGATTCTGGCCACCCACCGGAAAAAATGCAGCGGCAAACAGCGCATAAACAGGCAAGCGTGCTCCGCAGGACATGAACGGATTCATCATAATGGTCAATGTGCGGTCGCGTTGATTTTCCAGGGTGCGCGTCGCCATGATGGCAGGCACGTTGCAGCCGAACCCCACCAGCATGGGGACAAACGATTTACCCGGCAGACCGATGACCCGCATGAAACGATCCATGACAAAGGCGCCCCGGGCCATGTAGCCCGAGTCTTCCAGAAAGGAGAGAAACAAAAACATGAAACCGATGGGCGGAATAAAGGTAGCGATGGTCTGGATGCCGCCGCCGATGCCGCCGGCAAGAATCGCCTTGAACCACTCGGGAGTTCCCATGGCCGCCAGCAGTACACCACAGCCGTCCACAAAAATAGTGCCGGTGAAAATATCGAAAAAATCGATAAACACGCCGCCGATATTGATCGTCACCATGAACATCAGATACATGGCAACAAGGAATATGGGAATTCCCATTGCCCGGTTAAGCACGACATTATCAATCTTGTCCGACAAGGTTCTGCTGACGCGGTCACCCTTTTTTATCGCTTTTCGAGTCAACCAGTTGATCAATCCATAGCGGCTGTCGGCCACCAGGATATCGGCTTCCTCATCAAGCCCGTTTTCGATTTTTTTGAGATAGTCGTCACGCACATTCAAAACCTCACTGTTCATCAATGAGCCGACCCATTCATCGCCTTCCAGCAGTTTGACCGCTGCATAGCGTGGATTTATATTTTTATACAAGACCGCGTCCCGCACAAATGGAATCAGTGCATCCACCGCTTCCTGAATTTCCACGGGATATACCACCTGAAGTTCTGAAATGGATTTTGCCTGCGCGCAGTGATTGATTTCCGAACGCAGCTCATCAATCCCTTCTCCTTCCGAGGCAACCAGGGCTACTACCGGGCAGCCCAATCTTTGGCTCAGCAATGGAATATCGATTTCAATCCGCCGATCTTTGGCCATGTCCATCATATTCAAAACCAGCACCAGGGGCACCTGCATCTCCAGAAGCTGAACGGTAAGGTACAGATTTCGCTCCAGGTTGGATGCATCCAGAATATTGACGATCAGGTCCGCCTCTCCCGAAAGGATATAGTCCCTGGCCACCTCTTCATCCAGCGAGGTTGCCGAGAGTGAATAGATACCGGGAAGATCCACTACCTCGATTTTTTTACCGGCGTGAGTGTATTCACCGGATTTGCGGTCTACAGTAACACCCGGCCAATTGCCCACCCGCTGTTTAGTCCCGGTCAACGCATTAAACAGGGTTGTTTTGCCACAATTGGGATTTCCTACAACCCCGATCACGTGGTTACTCATGATTGTTTCCCCCTTTCCACCATTAATGCGGATGCTTCATCCTTCCTGAGTGACAGCGCAAATCCTCGCACCTGAATTTCCACTGGATCTCCCATGGGAGCGATACGCTCGACGGTGATTGTCGTGCCACGGGTCAAACCCATGGCCAGAAGCTTTTCCCGATAAGCTGATACGCCCCTGGCGTAACCAGCAACCGTGCCGGTCTCACCTATCGCCATGTCTTGCAGTGTTACTTTCATTTATCTCCTCCTTTCATAGTGACCACCTGAGTTTTATGGGCCAAACGCAAAGGAAAAATTGTTTTTACCCTGTCCCGGCTTTTGCCCATACAGGCTAATCCAATTTTATCCGGCTTCGCCAATTTAGACACCCCTCTTATTGTTTTATTAATCTAACTTTATATTCGCAAAAAATGCCGTCTATTGTGCCGTTATTCCGAAACGGCTGCAATTCCGGCATACGTTTAAAATTCGGGACTCGCCGATCTGTAGCTGTCCCTTGCCATGCATTCAGGGATTCCGTATCCGAAAAGCTGAAAAGGTTAAGCGGTGCTAATCAGTTAGGGAATCAACCTTTTTCTTGAACTCTGAGGAAAAGACTTTGGTGCGCTCTGCGCAGTGTTCAGGTCTTCGGCCATGCAGTCTATACTCCTCAAACTGATTTAACCAGCTCTCCCCGGCCCGGGGGCATGCCTGGATAAACTCCATAAAGTCGGTAAGGCTGCTCAAGGTGCCGGCACTGAGGGTATGTTCCATTTTACAGGCCTCTTCATCCGCCGTTTCGGATTCGATTCTCAAAATATCCGTCAAGAATTTGAACAGGAGCCGATGCCTTCTGGAAATTTCCCTTCCGACCTTGGCCCCCCTGGTAGTCAACTCGACGTACTCATATTTCTCATAGTCAACCAGGCCCCTACCGCTCAAAGATTTGAGCATACTGGTAACCGTGGGCATTTTTACATCCATCCTCTTGGCAATATCCTTGACCCGGACAAATTTCTTGATTTTTCCAAGATCGAATATTGCTTCAAGATAATCCTCCATGGTCGGGGTCAGGGATTTCCCAGGCAAATAACCAGTTTTTGCAGATACCAT
>JAOZSC010000441.1 GCA_029939875.1 Desulfobacterales bacterium | reverse complement strand
TGAGCGCAACCCCGGGAACGATCCGCAGCGCACCGGTCGAATTCGGTGCCAGCACCACGGCCATCCTCCAGGAGCTGGGCTACAGCGAAAGCACCATCCAGGAGCTGGCCGATGACGGGGTCGTTTGAAACTAATCAAGGAGGCCCCCATGTACGACAAGTATCGTCAGGCGTTAAAACACCAGCTGGAAGAAATCACCGCATCCGGTTTGTATAAATCCGAACGGCATATTACTTCCACCCAGCAGTCCCGTATCAGCGTTGGAGATAAACAGGTGCTGAACATGTGCGCCAACAATTATCTCGGCCTGGCCAACAACAAGCAGATCATCGCGGCGGCCAAGCGCGGCCTGGACGAACGGGGCTTCGGCATGGCATCGGTGCGTTTTATCTGCGGCACCCAGGACATCCACAAAGAACTGGAGGAAAAAATAAGTGCTTTTTTAGCCACGGATGACACCATCCTTTACTCATCGTGTTTTGATGCCAATGCCGGATTGTTCGAAACTCTGCTCGCAGAAAACGATGCCGTCATCTCCGATGCGTTAAACCACGCGTCGATCATCGATGGTATCCGCCTTTGCAAGGCCGCCCGCTATCGTTATGCCCACGGGGATATGCAGGCGCTGAAAGAGTGTCTTAAAGAGGCGGCCGGTGCTGCGATCCGCATGATTGCCACCGACGGTGTTTTCAGCATGGACGGGGATATCGCCCGACTGGATGACATCTGTGAGCTGGCGGATAAACACGATGCCCTGGTAATGGTAGACGACAGCCATGCCACGGGTTTTGTGGGCCCCACGGGACGTGGCACCCCGGAGCTTCATTGCGTCCAGGACCGCGTCGACGTCATCACCTCGACGCTGGGAAAGGCCCTGGGCGGTGCCTCGGGAGGATTTACCACCGGACGAGAAGAAATCATTGAAATACTGCGGCAGCGCTCCCGGCCCTACCTGTTTTCCAATTCCCTAGCGCCGCCCATTGTTGCGGCCGCCTTGAAAACCTTGGATCTGTTGACAGAATCAGGCGCCGCCCGAAAAAAGCTGGAAACCAACACCCGCTTTTTCAGGGAGCATATCACAAAGGCGGGCTTTGCCATCAAAACCGCTACCCACCCCATTGTACCGATCATGCTCGGCGAGGCCGAACTCGCCCAGCAAATGGCTGTCCGCCTGCTGGATGAAGGGGTTTATGCCGTCGGCTTCTTTTACCCGGTGGTCCCCAGGGGCCAGGCGCGCATACGGGTGCAGATTTCCGCGGCCCATTCGAAAGAAGACCTGCAGTTTGCGCTGGAAAAATTTATCAAAGTCGGCAAGGAATTGAAAGTAATTGCATAAGGGAATGGATTCGATTTTAAAATAAAACGAATCCATTCATTATCCTTCTTCCAAAAATAATAGGGTTCAATCCCATGAAAATGAAAGCTCTTGTCAAAGCCAAACCGGAACCGGGCATCTGGCTGCAGGAGGTGCCGGTGCCTGAGATCGGCATCAACGACGTGCTGATCAAGATTCACAAAACCGCCATTTGCGGCACCGACATTCACATTTACAACTGGGATGCCTGGGCCCAGAAGACAATCCCGGTGCCCATGCACACCGGTCATGAATTTGTCGGCACCATTGACAAAATCGGCGACAATGTACACGACTTCAAGCCCGGCGATGTGGTTTCCGGTGAGGGGCACCTGGTCTGCGGACATTGCCGTAACTGCCTGGCCGGGCGCCGCCACCTGTGCATGAACACCAGCGGGGTGGGGGTCAACCGGCCCGGGGCCTTTGCCGAGTACCTGAGCATCCCGGTGACCAATGTGTGGTATTGCGATCCGGATATCCCGCAGGAAATTCTTGCCTGCTTCGACCCCCTGGGCAACGCCACCCACACCGCGCTTTCCTTTGATGTGCTCGGTGAAGACGTTCTGATCACTGGAGCCGGGCCCATCGGCTGCATGGCTGCGGCCATTGCACGCCATGCCGGCGCACGACATGTGGTGGTCACCGACATCAACCCTTACCGCTTGAAACTGGCCCGGAAGCTCGGCGCCACCCTGGCGCTGGATGTGCGGCACGAAAAAATTGAGGACGCCCAGAAGAAGCTGGGTATGAAAGAAGGCTTTGACGTGGCCATGGAAATGTCAGGCAACCCGGATGCGCTGCGCGCTATGCTGCCTAACATGTGTCACGGCGCCAAAATCGCCCTGCTGGGGATTTTGCCGCCGGATACGGCCATTGACTGGGACGTTGTCGTCTTCAACGGATTGACCATCAAGGGCATCTATGGCCGCGAGATGTATGAAACCTGGTATAAAATGACAGCGATGCTCCAGTCGGGACTGGACATCACGCCGGTGATCACCCACCGGTTTCACTATACCGAATATGAGCAGGCGTTCAAGGTAATGCGCTCGGGAAACTCCGGCAAAGTAATCTTAAACTGGGTATAGCGGTTGTCATAAATATGTTACGTTTGCCAGATTTTCTAACAGGAGAAAATGCAATGTGTAACAGCCTGAGATTATTATAAACATGACAACCGCTATATAATTGTTTTTATAAAAAACATTTAAGGGAGTAAAACCGCAACCGGCAGAACCGACTACAAAAAAAGGGCTGTCGACAGCAGGTGTCGACACGCCCTTTTCCCATTTACCGGAATTCAAGATTCAGGTGCTAACTTACCGTGACATTAACCGCCGACGGCCCCTTGGGCCCATCTTCGATCTCGTAACGCGAGATGATCTGATTCGAACGCCGAAAAAGTTGGAGGACGCAAAGAAGTTCACGATCTGGAAGCGTGTAACGCTCGACGGCTCGCTCGACACCGGGACCAAACATCTGGTTGAGATAAGGCGTAGGCACCCACCGTGGCGGAATGTAAAAACCATTGGGCTCGGTGCCGAAGTTCGGATAGAGCGGCAGGGCAACCTTGGCGACATA
>JAOZSC010000440.1 GCA_029939875.1 Desulfobacterales bacterium | reverse complement strand
ATCGGAGTCTGCAAGTCCGTCTTCGCCGGATGCAAGTTTTTGCAGAAGATCGGCCACTGGAGATTTTTCAGCCTCTTCGGTGCGGATCACATCACGGTCTATACCATTGTGAGGTTCCATTCATCATCTTCCTTCCCTGTAGAAGAGGCTCATCTACTATGATGGGCTTATGTCCGAAAGTAGAATAAAGCCTGCAACTGCTTTGTCAAGCGTCCGAGATGGATTATGGTGGCAAAGATCTTTTCATTATTGTAAAGCCACCGTTGCTTCCGGCATCCCCAGGACCAGATCGAGGGTTTCTTCGTCCAGTTTTTCAATTGGTTTGCCGATCTGGATGAGATAGGGACGGTTTTGCACTGCAATTTTTGAAGTCTTGACTCTAAACGTCACCTCGTTGCGGGCATCCTGTTCCAGGTCAATGCGGTCTTTGGGGAGCATGATGTCGAGCAGAATCAGGTCATAGGTCCCGTCAAATATCCGGTAAATATTTTCTGGAATTGACTGGTGGTACCCTGCATGCGAAACTGAGCAGCGGTGCCTTTGAAATTAAAGATTTCCAGCTCACCGAAAAAGGCAAGGTTTCTGCTAAACGGATTCAATTAAAACCCGCTAAAATTATGTCCACAGCCGATAAAGGGCATGGGCAAGTGGAATTGTTCCTGACTGCGCAATAGGTTCTTGCTCGGGAAAAGTACCAAAATGGACAGGGCAATTGGCAGCCCGTTACATGGGATGAAGCTCTCGACGAGGTCGCCGCCAACCTTTTAAAAACAAAAACAACGTACGGGGCGGAATCCATCCAGATCATCAAAGGAGGCTGCAAGGGTATTGCTGACATTTTTTTAAGTAGATTTGCAAATACTTAAGCATCCCGGATCATTTAGCACCATTTATATCCTATGTGTTACCGCAACGGGTAATAAAGTCCATCCTGTATGAAACGCCGTATCCGGTTCGATCGGTTTTTATCCAGGGAGCCAATATCCTGGCTTCATATCCCAACAGCAACGAAACCTATCAGGCTCTGATGAAGCTGGAGTTTCTTACCGTCGCCGACATGTTTATGACGCCGACAGCGATGATGGCCGACATCGTCCTGCCGGTCGCGTCCCATCTTGAATTCGACAGCATTGAAGCGCCCTGCCACATTCCGATTGCCTCTGTTCAGCAAAAAGTAACCAAGGTCGGAGAAAGCTGGCCGGATATTAAAATTCTCAATGAATTAGCTAAAAAACTGGCCTTGCCCGGTTTCTGGAATGACAGCGATGAGATTCTGGATTGGATCCTGAAGCCTTCCGGGCTGACATTTGATGAATTCAAAAAAATGGGGTGTCTTTCCGGGACCAATTGTGCGGATTCACCATCAAACCGCCGGCAAACTTGGTATCGCCCAGGGCGATGAGGTCTATATCGAGACCCGAAGAGGGAAAATACAACAAAAAGCTGAATTAATAAAAAATATTGACCCCAGGATAATCGAGATCGACTATGGCTGGTGTTTTCCTGAAAATAAGGATCAAGCGCTTTTAGATTGGGCAAAATCCAACATGAATGTTTTGACAAGCAACACGCCGCCATTTAACCGGGAGATGGGCTCCAGCAATCTGAGAGGATTTTGCTGCAAGCTATATAAGGCTGATCGGAATTGGCCTTGATTTTGGCTCAAGAATGGATTATTATATAAACTCAGAGGGGTTCTGCCCTCAATTAGCGGGGCGATTTTTTCTGTAGGAATTATGCATCTTCCAGTGTGACATCCTCTTTTTGAGCACGATTAATAATAACGGACTGCGGGGTGACAATTTGGCGAAATCACATTATTCATTTAAAAAACGTAAAAAAGAACTAGCAAGGAAATTAAAGCAAGAGCAGAAAAGACAGCGAAAACTGGATAAGAACAAAATCGATCCTGAAGAGAGCCTTGAAGAAAATTCTGAAGCGAATCCTGAAGAAAATCCCGAAGCGACTCCCGAAGAAAACCCGGCCCAATCTCAGGATGAAATCAACAATTTGCAGTGATAGGCAGGCGGAAATGCTTTCCCCCTATCTGACAAGGAAAATATAATGCTGCATTTTTTACCTGGCCCGGTTCGGGGCAGTTTGTCCCTGGTTGTGTACGCCTTGAACACCCTGTTCTGGTGCACACCGTTGTTTATTCTGGTGCTCGCCAAAGCGGTGGTTCCTTTTGAACCCTGGAGACGAAAATGCACCCGGATACTAAATGCAATTGCCGAAAACTGGATCTGGGTGAACAACCAGAACCAGAAACTGATCGCCGGCAACACCCGATTGGAAATTGAAGGCATAGAGGCCCTGCAACGCTCTGACTGGTATCTGGTTCTGGCCAATCACCAGTCCTGGGTGGATATTCTGGTGCTTCAGAGGATATTTCATCGGAAAATCCCATTTTTGAAGTTTTTTATTAAAAAAGAGCTGATCTGGTTTCCGGTTCTTGGCCAGGCATGGTGGGCGATGGATTTTCCTTTTGTCAAACGGTACACAAAAAAATTCCTCCAGAAAAAACCGCACCTGAAAGGCAAAGATCTGGAAATAACACGCAAGGCCTGCAAAAAGTTTAAAAAAATTCCAGTCTCGATTATGAATTTTGTGGAAGGCACCCGTTTTACAAATGAAAAGCATGGCAGGCAGCAGTCCCCATATCCCCATCTGCTTAAACCAAAGGCCGGCGGCGTTTCTTTCGTACTCGGATCCCTGGGAGAACAAATTAGCCGGGTACTGGATGTTACCATTGTGTATCCCGACGGCGTCACGAATTTCTGGGCCTTTCTCTGTGGTAAAATCCGCAAGATTAAAGTTCAGGTACGATCACTGCCGGTGGGCCCTGAACTGCTCGGTGACTATATCAATGACGGACAGTTTCGGGAAAATCTGCAGCGGTGGCTGAACGACATCTGGACAGAAAAAAATCGATATAT
>JAOZSC010000439.1 GCA_029939875.1 Desulfobacterales bacterium | reverse complement strand
GTTCCGACCTTTCCGGAACTGAACTGCCACACCGGCGAGGATCTCACGATCTTGAACGATCGTATCATGACATCTTTTAAGATATCGCAAGCCGATATCCGGGTCTATGAAACGCAGGTTTTGCCTTACTGGAAGGATAGAAGCATGCGGGCGTGCATATTCAGCCAGGTCCCTGGGCAATGGTCGGCTGCTTACACAGCGGGTCTTTTTACGGAATTCATGGAACAGCGCGCTCCCGGGCACACCACCCTTGACGGCACGATTTATAAAAAGGGGATGCTCGATTTCAAGCAGGAAATCGCGCAGCGCATCTCGGAGCTCGATTATCTGAACGACCCGGAGGCATCCGACAGGGCGCAACAGTTGAGGGCCATGGATATCGCCTGCGATGCTGCCGTTGTCTTTGCTGAACGGCATGCAGAGCTGGCGGAAAAAATGGCGCAAACCGAGCAGGATGAAGTTCGCAAAGAAGAACTGTTGAACATTGCCCGGGTCTGCCGCAGGGTGCCGGCACATGCACCGCAAGATTTTTGGGAAGCGCTGCAAATGTACTGGTTTGTTCACCTGGGCACCATCACGGAATTAAACGGCTGGGATGCGATGAGCCCCGGCCATCTGGATCAGCACCTGGCACCGTTTTATGAAAAAGGACTTGCCGACGGGACCCTGGATCGGGACAAAGCCAAAGAGCTGATCAGCTGTTTCTGGATCAAAGTAAACAACCATCCGGCGCCGCCCAAAGTGGGAGTTACTGCCAAAGAAAGCGGGACCTATAACGACTTTACCAATATTAATCTGGGCGGGGTGACAAGGGACGGAACGGACGGGGTCAGCGAGGTGTCCTATATTATCCTGGATGTGATGGAGGAACTGCACCTGTTACAGCCGCAGGGCAACGTCCAGATCAGCGACAAGACACCGGATCGTTTTTTAAAGACCGCCTGTCGGGTGATCCGCAACGGCTATGGCTATCCATCGGTGTTTAACAGCGACGAAGTCATCATGGAGCAACTGCGGGTGGGAAAAACTGTCGAGGATGCGCGTGAAGGCGGCTGCAGCGGGTGTATCGAGACGGGCGCATTCGGCAAGGAAGCGTACATCCTCACCGGGTATCTCAATGTGCCCAAAATTTTTGAACTGGCCCTGCATAGCGGGGTCGATCCGATGACCGGTGAACAAATCGGACCGGCAACCGGGGAACCTGGAAAATTTAAGTCCTTTGATGAAATGTATGATGCCTTCGAAAAGCAGCTGAACATGATCGTGGATCTCAAAATACGGGTCAACAATTACATCGAGCGCATGTTTGCCCGGCACATGCCGGCGCCATTTCTGTCGGTGGTCATCGGCGACTGCATCGCCAGGGGAAGAGATTACTACAATGCCGGGCCGCGTTACAATACCAACTATATTCAGTGCTGCGGCATCGGCACGATCACCGACAGCCTTTCGGCCATCAAAACCCATGTCTTCGATCAGGGCGCGCTGAGTATGGCGCAATTGATAGAAGCCATGGGGTCCAACTTCAAAGGCTGCGAGGCGCTTCGCCTGCGGCTGCAAAACAAAACACCATTTTTCGGCAATGATGACGACCGGGCCGATGCGCTCATGCAGCGGGTGTACGGCTCATTGTTTAACGCCATCGACGGAAAACCCAATACCAAGGGTGATCGGTACCACCTGAACATGCTTTCTACCACCTGCCACATCTATTTCGGTAAAATGCTGGGCGCGACCCCCAATGGAAGGCTGGCGGGAAAACCCATTTCCGATGGCACTTCGCCATCCCACGGTGCCGATCGCAATGGACCAACGGCCGTTATCAAATCGCTGGGCAAAATGGACCAGATCAAATCCGGCGGAACGTTGCTCAACCAGCGATTTTTGCCGGACCTGTTGGCAACTGAAGCGGATATCAACAAATTTGCACAGCTTATCCGAACCTATTTCAAATTAAACGGGCATCATATCCAGTTTAACATTGTGGACACCGAGACCCTCAAAAAAGCCCAGGACAACCCGGATGACTACCGGGATTTGCTGGTCCGTGTTGCCGGATACAGTGATTATTTCGTGGATTTGGATGCGTTTCACCAGCAGGAGATCATTGAAAGAACCGAGCATGGGTCTTTTTAGCACCAGATAAAACCGACCACTTTGATTCATCTCGTAGACGTCTATTTACATTTGAGTAGCCTGGCTTCTATTCAAAAGTCAAACTCTCCACTATTGATGAAAAGCGTTCAAGGTTCAGCATGGGGTGAACCGCCAGATAAACACATTTGTTCACCCTGTACGCGGACACAACTGTGGATGTCAGCTGCGATTGATTATTTCACCTGATGATCGTTCGATACTTATGCTCGGAGTGACAAGTGGCTTCCATGCGGAATCTGCCCATGTTCCAAGATCAGTATGCATATCAAGATACTTTTTCGGTATAGGATGCGTTCCCACAACGACCTTGACCCCATAACGTTTTTATAATAAAATAAAAACCGAAGCCTGGCAAAAAGTAATCTCAAGTATTTATCCATTTGCGGGTTGACCGACATCATCCGATGCGATAAATTAAAACATGAAAATGCTTAATCCGGTTCCATTGCAACTCATCCGAGACAAAAGGGAAATTTCTGTGCATAAAAATCAGAGCCATGTTCTCGCACTTTCACTGGCCACGTTTTTTTTATTTATCGTGAGCCAATTCGGATGGCCAACTTGGGCTGAAAAGCTCGCGTGCTTTCAGGATATCACACTGAGCATTTCCATCGATCCCGTAAATGGTGAACCGGAATCGTTTTCCAAAGTGGGGCTTCCCTCCGCTGAATTCAGGACCGCCCTTCTTGTACCAGCCCTGTTGCTGGAAAAATCTTGTCAGGGCCTGATTCATCTGTGTTTGCTTTATGAAGGTTTAAAAAGCCGATCCCCTCCGACGCTGCTTTCCACTTAACT
>JAOZSC010000438.1:2743-2957 GCA_029939875.1 Desulfobacterales bacterium | reverse complement strand
TCTGGAAACACCGGGAACAGGCACCCCGGTTCGGTATCCGCGCCATTCCCACCCAGATTTTTTTCGATAAAAATCGCAAAGAAGTCTATCGCCATGTCGGGTTTATGAGCGAGGAAGCGATTGTAACCCAATTTAAGAAAATGGGCGTCGATTGATAGTACAGATATCGTTGATTGGTTGATTAGTTGGTTAGTTAAGTGGTTGTAAATAAGGA
>JAOZSC010000438.1:0-2733 GCA_029939875.1 Desulfobacterales bacterium | reverse complement strand
CCGGCGGTACCCTGATTGCCGCCCTGGGATGTTTTGTCTGGGGCATGATCAGTGTGCTGTTCAGCCCCTGCCACCTGGCTTCCATTCCGTTGATTGTCGCCTACGTGGGGGGTCAACAGCAGGCTTTAGCGCCCCGCAAGGCCGGCCTCTATGCAGCCGCTTTCACCCTGGGGCTTTTTATCACCATTGCCCTGATCGGTTTTATCTGCGCCCTGCTGGGCCGCATGCTGGGGAATGTGGGAAATTACTGGCAGGTTCTGATCGGGGCCGTTTTGATCTGGGTGGCCCTGGGAATGCTGGGAGTTGAAAAATGTTCCGTGTCGGGCAGCCTGCTTTATCGCCTGAATCTAAAAGGCCTGTCCGGTGCCTTTGGATTGGGGCTGGCCTACGGCGTGCTTTCCGGCTCCTGCACCTTTGGCTTTATTGCGCCGATCCTGGCGATCGTCACCGTACAGCAGCAGGTCACCACCGGGGTTTTTCTGATCCTGGTTTTTGCCGCCGGGCACTGCCTGCCAATTGTCGCCGCCGGCAGTTCGACGGCCGCCATCAGAAAGCTGGTGGAAAACAGCGCCTGGCAGGGTGCCGGCATCTGGTTTCGCAAAGGCGCCGGTGGGGTGATCGGCCTGCTGGGGCTTTATTTTATCGTCAACCCCTTTGTCACGGCCTGAAACGACCTCTGTGGAGGAGTCTGTCATGTTACTGAAAAGTTTTAGCAAAGAAATCGTCCGGGCCGAATGCAATCCAAGCTTCGAATCGGTGCATTGCATCGCCCATCTCGATCAGGATATCGAACCGGTGCTGCCTTACCTGAATGCCGTATTGGGCGGGTTCGAATACCTGAAGGACCCGCCGGCTGTGATGTTTAAATCCCGGGGACGGCTGATCACGGTCCAGGGACGCAAGATCGCCATTAACGCCTTAAAGGATGCGGCCGAAGCCGACAAAATTTTAGCCTGGCTCCAGCAGGAGATCAACGAGACCTGGGACAAGCATGATCAGATCCGCCCCAGCTATGAAGGCACACCCAAACCCAAAGTCATCGAAATCCTCAAGTTGCTGCCCAAAACCAACTGCAAACAATGCGGCCTGCCCACCTGCATGGTTTTTGCCACCCGGGTGGCAGAGGGGATCAAGGGGCCCGAAGACTGCCCGGAAATCGATGATGATAACCGGGCCAAGCTGGGCGATTATATGAACCAGTTCCATTTTGACGTTTAATGGACAAAACGAAAACAAAGGCGGTAAATTATGTCTGAATCTGCTGACACAGCAATTATCGGTGGGGGACCCGGAGGGGTTCCGGCAGCCCTGTTCCTATTGTCAAAAGGTCAAAGCGTATGTCTTTTTGAGACAACGGGCAATCTGGGAGGAACGTGTTTGTTTGAAGGCTGCATTCCTTCCAAGATATTCATTGAAACGGCAAAAAAAGTCAGGGCGTTAAAGAATATTTCTAATTTCGGCATAGAAGGTCAGTTCAATTATAAAGTTAATTGGCCGGGAGTATTAAAACGCAAGGAAACGATCCTTAACCGCCGCTCCCAGGCGGCACTGTCTCACTTAAAATCATTTCCCAAATGCCGTTTCATTGACGCGCAGGCAAAATTCGTTGAGGCCAACAAGGTAGCATATTCTGAAGGCGGAAAAGACCATATCGTCGAGGCCAAAAATATTATTATAGCGACCGGCTCGATTTCTTTTATCCCCCCCGTAGAGGGAATAAAAGAAGCCATCACTTCAGAAGCGCTTTTAAGCATTGACCATATTCCTCAAAGCATGGCGATCATCGGCGCCGGCCCGATCGGCATTGAGGCGGCTGCCATTTTCTCTCAAATGGGGACAAAATGTACGGTCATTGAGATGCTGCCACGAATTTTGCCCAATGTGGATAAAGAAGTTGCCGGGCACTTAGAAGGGATTCTTAAAAAGGAGCAAGCCATCGATCTGTTTACCGGTGCGAAAGTTACAAAAATTGTTAAAACCTCTGCGGCTAAACAGGTTGTCTTTGATTATGCCGGTAAAACCCAAAAGGTAGAAGCCGAGATCGTTTTAGTTGCTGTGGGAAGGCGACCCAGAATCGAAGGGCTTGGCCTGGATAAAGTTGGCATTGAGTGCGACCATAGCGGCCTGAGAGTAAATGAATTTTTAGAAACGACCCAGAAAGGCGTTTATGCCTGTGGGGATGTCATTGGCGGGTATATGTACGCTCACACCGCAACTTCCGAGGGCCTGGCTTGCGCAAAAAATATTTTATCGGGAAACAAAGTTAAAATTGACTACTTTTATCCTCCGGCCGGGTTGGTATTTTCGGAACCGGAGATCGCATCCTGCGGTCTAACCGAGGACGAAGCAGAGATAAAAGCTATTCCGTTTATAACGGATAAGTACCCATACCAGATGGATGCCCGGGCACAGATTGCGGCATCGGCAGAGGGATTCATAAAGCTTGTCGTAGAAAAAACGACCGGAAAAATTCTGGGTGTCCATATGATAGGCCCGGATGCCTCTAATTTAATTTCTGAAGCCGCAGTGTTAGTGAGTTCAGGGGCAACTTTAAAAGATTTAGCCGGCACCGTTCATCCCCATCCTTCTCTTTCTGAAGGCATGGTCGTTCTGGCAAGACAGATGCTTGCGAAATTCTATGCTTAAAAAAACTATTTTAACCGACGTGTTTGCAGCCTCAACTGACGGCTGAACAAAACGCCTAATCCAACATTCACTTAATTTTTTTACGGA
>JAOZSC010000047.1 GCA_029939875.1 Desulfobacterales bacterium | reverse complement strand
AGGCGGCCATGATATCTGTGGCATTTCCAGACAATTATTGTGCGCAACCCAGAATGCCAGGGTCTGCGGAAAAGAGATAACTTTACCGAATTTTTCATGGAACCGGAAATGATTCCTTTTATGGCCTGCCGTTTTTCCTGTCAGCTCGGCTATCCTCCCGAAGAGGTTCGCAACCTTGATTTTCAAAAAATCCTGCCGCCCGAATACCTGCAACAGGCCCAGGAACGCACCCAGCTGATGATGCAGGGCAAACCCGTCCAGCAGCCTTGGGAGCTTGAGATTCTGCGCCCGGACAGCCAGAAAACCTGGGCCCAGGTGTACACCAAACCCGTCTACGATTCGGGTGGAACCCTTATGAAAGTGTACGGAATCGCACGGAACATCCAGGGGAAAAAGGCCCCCGATGATCTCAAAAACGGTATCAGCGCCGAACAAAGCCAATCCGAAGTGCCGATTCCCACCGGCGTGGTTTTTTAATCAATTTCAAAATTTCCGACCACCTAATAAATTGACAGGCAAGCCCCCTCCTGTTTATATTACAGCTGTAAAATGCAGTTTCGATATTTCCCCGGCCGCTGAGGGCTGCGACCTATTGACATCAAAGAGGCTCAGCATGCACCCACTCATCGTCATTATCGGCATCGGGCAGCTGGCAGGTGTTTTTGCCAGGGCTTTTTTACGCAGCGGGTATCCGGTTTATCCGGTCACCCGGAGCATGAATTTGGCCGCAGAGGCTGAAAAAATCGCCACACCCCAGCTGGTGCTCCTGGCGGTGGCCGAAAAGGATTTTCCGGACGTCATGGCCACCATCCCCCCCCCGTGGACGAATCCTCTCGGTTTGCTGCAAAATGAACTGCTGCCCCGGGACTGGAAAAACTTCGGCATTGAACAGCCCACGGTCATCTCCGTGTGGTTTGAAAAAAAGAAGGGCCGCGATTACAAGGTCCTGCTGCCGTCTCGCTGCTTCGGCCCCCGGGCCATACTCATTGCCGATTGCCTGAAAAACCTTGAAATACCGTGCCATGTACTTCAAAGTGAAGATGAGCTGCTTTTTGAACTGGTGTTTAAAAACGTGTTCGTGTTGACGATTAACATCGCCGGGCTGGCACTTAAAGACGGTGCCACCACAAACAGCCTGTGGACGGACCACCGGGAACTGGCACATGAAATCGCCGCAGACGTGATTGATATCCAGCAGTGGCTGACCGGAAAAGATTTTTTACGCGACCGGTTGATGGCGGCCATGGCGCAGGCCGTAAACGGCGACCCCAGGCACCGATGCCGGGGCCGTTCGGCGCCGGGGCGACTGGAGCGCGCCATCGCGCTGGCCGACCAGGCAGATCTGAAAATACCCGCAATCCGAAAAGTGCGGGTGCTCACAGACAGTTAACGCTCATCGGCCGCAATTCCAGTTTGACTTTTGCAAGGAGAAAACCTCCCCTTTTTTTGTTCGATCCCCTGCATTTCTTTTTGCCGGTTTTGTGCTACCTGAAGTTCAAAGCGGTAGATCAGGTAATATTTGTTGATATTGCTCACATAACGGACGGTTTCCTGGCCGATGACCTCCAGCGCCCCGATTTCCACATTGCGAAACCACCGGTTGGGATCCAGTCCCATCTGCCGGGTCCTGGCCCGAACGCGCTGGATATTGGCGGGACCCGCATTGTAAGCGGCCAGGGCAAAACGCACCTGGTTCCGGGGCCGGATGTCGGGGTCGCTGAAATATCGTTTTCGCAAAAAAGCGAAGTACTTGACGCCGGCGTGAATATTATTTTCAAGCTTATGCACGTTGAGAATGCCGATGTTTTTATCCCTGCCGGTTGACGGCAGGACCTGCATGATACCGATGGCTCCCGATTTATTTTTTTTGGTATTATCGAACCCGGATTCCTGGTAGGCCAGCGCGGCGATCAGCGGCCAGTCAAACCCGTATCGATCCGCATATTTTTTAAAAAGCCCCTTGTACTTGAGAAGCGTTCGGTTCAGTTCAGTGCTCACCGGATTTTTTATCCAGGGATTTTGTTCGTAATAGCGCTTAAAATAAATATTTCCCAGCAATGTGCCCCTGCGGTGGTCTTTTAAAAAAGTGTTTAAACTGGCTTTGAGCCGCGGGCTGTTTTTTCGGATCATATAGGCAATATTGCCTCCGGAACGCAGTTTCAAATCCTTATAAACCACCAGGCTATGAAAAATCCGCGACCAAATTTTGGCAATATGACTGTCGCTGATGGTAATTTTTATCGCTCCCGTGTTGACCATCTCGAGGATGTCTTCAGTTTCCAGGTTCTCATCAGCCGCAACAATTCGCACGGGCGGTTTGCCCGCCCCTGTCAGTTTTTTATTGAGTGCGGTCAGGCTTTCGTAATAGCTGCTGCTTTTTCTCACAAAAACCCTTTGCCCGGCCAGATCTTCAAGACGGCCCAGTTTGCCCGCCCGTCGATGGGTGACGACCACTTCATCGATTCCGGTAAGATACGGATCGGTAAAATCCGCCCGCCGGCGCCGGCTGGCGGTAATCGTCAGCCCGGCCGCGGCGATGTCCCCGTAGCCGTTCACCAGCTTTGGTATCAACTCATCCCGAGCGCAGGGAATAAACTCAAAGACCACCGCTAAATCTTTTTTCTTTTGGCCCCGGTTTAAAAATTTTTCATAATCCTTTAGCATCTCATACTCGTAACCAAAGGCCCTGCCGTTATGAAGGAAAAAATTGGTTCGGTTCAGGCTGGTCAACACGCGGACATAGCGCCGTTTCAGCAAACCGTCCAAATCATCGCGATAGTGCTCGGAAAGATGGCGGTCAAGGGGATGGGAATCGGCAGCCTGCTGACTGAAAAGCGGACGGCAGAAAACAGCGCAAAACAGCATCAAACAGGCGGTTGCGGCAAGTCGGCGTTTCAAATCACCTCCAGGATTTATTGTGATATTTTAGTTTAAGCCGGGTTGAGCGGTTCAGGGTTCAGCGTTGCAAGTTGAAAAACCCCAAGCGGCTCATATCAAAGGGATTCTGTCTCCATTGAATAAATATCATTATAATTACAATATATTATCATAATAATCGACGATGTTGCAACATTTTTTACGTTTTTTTAAAAAACACTTGACATGCCACATGGTGGTAGTATATGATTTTTTCACCCCTGCAAAGAATGTTTCTTAAACACACCTCTTTGCCTCTCCCCTCCAGGCGGCTCATATCCCCGTGAGCCGCCTTTTTCATTGACAAAAATAATTTGATTTTTTATAGTGCTTTATTCAAAAAGTGAACGGTTTTTATTGTTCTGACCGGATTCCAATAAATGCAGGCAGTCCTGATGCAAGGGAGGGTGCAAATCCGCAGTTGCCGCAATCTCTAAAACTTGGTTTTTTCAGCCCTAATTTCACAGGACATGCCCGACGAACAAAGGGCTTTACCGGTATCAACCCTTTAACCCAAGGAGGTCACGATGAAAAAGACATTATGCTGGGTTTCAATCCTGCTCGCAGTGGTTTTAATTCTGCCGTCGGCCGGCAGCGCCGGAAAGGTGCGCGGGGTCACCGACACAGAGGTCGTCGTCGGCTGGACAACACCGCTTTCGGGCCCGGCCGCCCTGTGGGGCGTGACCGCCCTGGGTGGCAAAGCCTGGGCGGACTACATCAACGACCAGGGGGGTATTAACGGCCGCAAGATCAAGGTGATTTTAAAAGATGACGGCTATAATCCGGCCCGGGCCATGGCCAACTTGCGGGAAATGAAAAGCAAGGTCTTTGCCGTCTGCGGTCTGCTGGGCACAGCCATCGTGAATGTCTCCAAGGATTTTTTCCCGCAAAACAATATTCCGCTAATTACCGCTTACGGTGATGTCCGTATCTGGGCCCGGCAGCCCAAAAACAAGATCAAAAACGTCTTTATTACCTACCCGGACTACGAGGACGAGGCACAATATCTTACCACCTGGGCCATTAAAAACAGAGGTGCCAAAAAAGTCGCCGTTTTCTACCAAAATGACGACTACGGAAAAATGGGGCTGAAAGGGGTTAAAAAAGGAATAGCGGCCACCGGCGGCAGGGCCAGGCTGGTCGGAGCGGTTCCCTATGAAGTCACTGAACGGTCCCTGAGCACCCACGCACTCAAGCTCAAAGAGTCCGGGGCCGACACCCTGGTGCTGTATGCCGACCCCACCCATGCGGCCATCATGACCAAAACCATGGCCAAAGTCGGTTTTCAACCCAAGGTGCTGGCTACATTTCCCCTGGCCGACGCCATCATGTATAAAATCGCCGGACCGACCTGGGAAGGAACCTACGTCGGGCTGCCCGGCAATACCGGCCTGCCGGGATCGGATGCGGATGCCGACCGGATAGCAAATATCCTTATTAAATACAATCCCAAGATCAAGGGCAAAGAATACCTCGCCCTTTTCGGCGCCACCTCCATGATGCATCTGGCCGAGGGCATGAGAAATGCCGGGCGTAACCTGACGCCTGAAACCCTGGTCAAGGGCATGGAAAAAATCAGTGGCTGGAAGGCCGGAGACCTCGGTGCCAGAGTCACCTATGCACCGGACCGCCATCAAGGTAACAATGCCATTCGTTTGGGCCAGGCCAAGGGCGGCAGGATCGTCGCCCTGGAACCGTTTACCGTTTTCCAGCCCCGGTTTTAAGATTATGGCGTTACTGGAAATTGAGCAGCTGAACATCAGTTTCGGGGGCATCCAAGCCCTGCAGGGCGTTGATCTGAAACTGGAGTCGGAAGAAATTCTAACGGTAATCGGGCCCAACGGGTCCGGAAAAACCACCCTTTTCAACTGCATCTCAGGTGTTTACCAGCCGGACGACGGACAGGTTCATTTTGAAGGAGAGAGCCTGGATGGGCTCTCTCCTGATTCCGTTGCCAAAAAGGGGATCGCCCGCACATTTCAGAATCTGCGCCTTTTTCTGCACATGAGCGTCCTGGACAACCTGCTGCTGGGCCGCCACATCCACTTTAAAAAAAAACCGCTGCAGGCCTTTTTCAGGATACGGCCTGAAGAGCTGCGGCATCGCAAGATTGTAGAAGAAATCATCGAGTTTCTGGATCTGCAGGCCTGGCGGCAGGCCCGGATTTCAGACTGCCCCTATGGTATCCAGAAACGCTGCGAGATCGCCCGTGCCCTGGCCATGGAACCGCGCCTGCTTCTGCTGGATGAGCCCATCGCCGGTTTGACCTCCGAGGAAAAAGAAGAAACCGCCTACCACATCACCGAAATCCGGGGACGTTACAAAACAGCCATCTTGCTGGTGGAACACGACCTTAAAATCGCCTCCCGGCTGGCGGACCGCATGATCGCCTTCGAGCTGGGACAAATCATCGCCCGGGGCACGCCAGAAGAGGTCCAGCGTGCGCCGGCCGTCATTCAGGCATATATGGGGGATGAATAAAAGGATCAGTTGTCCGTAGCCCGTTGTCAGTAGTTAAAAATAGAGAGCAAGCCGAAAAAAGCAACGGACAACAGACCATGGACATCATTAATATGGAACCTTTACTGAAAATCGCCACCATTGAGACCCTGTACTATGATCGCATCTATGCGCTGCACGGACTTTCACTGGAAGTAAGAGAAAAAGAAATATTTACGGTCCTGGGACCCAACGGCGCCGGCAAAACAACCCTGCTCAAAACCATCGCAGGCTTGCTCAAAGACCAGCCCAAAAAAGGCACCATTGAATTTATGGGAAAGCGCATCCACCGGCTGGCACCGGAGCGGGTCGCACGTCTGGGCATCGTCTATGTCCCTGAAGATCGGGGCCTGTTCAGAGAACTCACCGTAAAAGAAAACCTGGAACTGGGCTGCTGGGGCCGCAAGGATTCACACTTGCAAGAAGACTTCGATTTTATCCATGAGCTTTTTCCGATTCTAAAAGAACGTGCCGGGCAGGAGGCCGAAACCCTTTCCGGCGGCGAGCAGCAAATGCTGGCCATGGCCCGGGCCATGCTCCGGCGGCCAAAACTTCTGATGCTCGACGAACCGTCACTGGGCCTGGCGCCCAGGATTGCGCACCAGGTCTATGACGCCCTGCTGAAAATCAGCCGGGCCGGAACCACCATTTTACTGGTGGAACAAAATGCCAGGCTGGCCCTGGGGATTGCCACCTTCGGCTATATCATGGAGTCCGGACGCATCGTTCTCGAAGGCACGGCCGAAGAACTCAAAGAAAATGAGGACGTACAGGAGCTGTATCTCGGCGTAGGCAAAGAAACCACTTCCCCCAAGGGATGGCGTCTTTATAAAAAGAGGAGAACCTGGTAATGGGGACCGATGTCGCAGCATTCCCCCATCTGTTTTTCCGGCAGGCAAAACGCCTGGGCGAACGTGTCGCCTTGCGGCGCAAGGAATACGGTATCTGGAACCGTATCAGCTGGGATGAGTATGGTCAGAAGGTCAACGAAGTCGCAGCGGCCATGATTTCTCTCGGGCTGCAGCCGGGAGACCGGGTCTCCATCCTGGGAGATAACCGCCCGGAATGGGTAATCTGCCATCTGGCGACCATGAGCATCGGCTGCGTAACCTGCGGAGTGTATTCCACATCGGCAGCCGAGCAGGTCGCTTACGTTGTCGGGCACTCCGATGCGAGGCTGCTCTTTGTTGAAAATGAAGAACAAGTGGACAAGGTGCTGCAGATTCAGTCCCAACTGGACCTCAAGCAAGTCGTGGTCTGGGACCCGAAGGGTCTGTGGGGATTCACCCAGAAAGGCATAATTTTTTACGACGATTTTATCTCCCGGGGAAAAGCTTACCTTAGCGAGAACCCAGAATGCGTGAAGCAGCGCCTGGACACCATAAAGCCCGATGATACGGCCATGATGATTTACACCTCCGGCACCACCGGCCGACCCAAAGGCGCCATGATTTCGCATCGCAACATCCTGATTCTTACCGAAGCCTTTGTAGATGCCATTCCCACCTATGAAAACGACGAAATGCTCTCCTATCTGCCCCTGGCCCATATCTATGAGAATCTGGTATCCCTCTTTATGGCCATTGCGGGCGGCGCCACCGTCAATTTCGTCGAAAGCATGGATACCCTGCCACAGAATCTGCGGGAGGTCTCCCCGACCATTTTTGCCAGCGTTCCGCGCATCTGGGAAAAATTTATGTCCGCAATTGAAATCCGTATGTCGGACTCCACATACCTGAAAAAAGCATTTTACCGCCTGGCAATCAATGTGGGCAAGCGTTATATCCGGGCTGACAACGGCAGCCGTGAGCGACGCCTCTGGGCCTTGTTGTACTGGCCCCTGTATGGACTCGTGTTATATCATTTGAAGCGACAGCTGGGGCTTGAACGCATCCGCTACGCGATGTGCGGAGCAGCACCGGCATCTCCGGAGCTTTTTGATTACTACAACGCCCTGGGAGTGCCGCTAAGAGAGGGCTACGGGCAAACCGAATCCACCGGCGTCATCGCCATCCAGCGTATCGATCGCCCGCGCCGCGGTTACGTGGGTGAAGTGTTATCCTGTGTTGAAGTAAAAATCGCCGCAGACGGAGAAATCCTGGCCCGGGGCCCCGGCGTTTTCAAGGGGTATCACAAAAATTCCGAACTAACGGCCGAAACAATCATAGACGGCTGGCTTCAGACCGGGGACGTCGGTGCCCTGAATGACGGCTGGCTGAAAATCATGGACCGCAAAAAAGATATTATCATCACCGCCGGGGGCAAGAATATCACTCCGGCGTTTATCGAGAACAAGTTGAAATTCAGCCCGTACATCCAGGACGCCGTCGTGATTGGAGACGGCCGCAAATTTCTATCAGCGCTTATTTTGATCGACGAAGACAATGTCACCAAACACGCCCAGGACAACCGGATTCCCTTTACCACCTTTGCGGATTTGACCCAGAATGAAGAGGTGATAAAGCTGATCAACAACGAAGTCCAGCAGGTCAATAAAAGCCTTTCCCGGGTAGAAGGCATTAAAAAATTCGCCTTGTTGCCCCGGCGATTTTACGAGGAAGACGGGGATGTCACCCCAACGAAAAAAGTCAAGCGGGCCTTTCTGGAAAAACGGTATGCAGATATGATCAATAATCTTTATAACGGATAGTCGTGGCTGATATTAGCTACTGCTGATATAGGCAAAGTTTTAAGCGTATGATGCTTTAATGTCCAGAGGTTCAAAGGTTCAGCGTTCACCGTTTCAGGGTTGCTGTTTATAAACGATTGCCAACGGATTCTTTCAACCTCTGAACCCTGACTCCAGAACCTTGAACCTTTAAATAGAGTAAACAACGCCCGATTCACGATTTAAAATGTGAAAGTATATCATAGTTGAAATCTCTCGAAGGTAAATTGTATGGATCTGATCGAAAGCTATAAAGAAGAACTGCAGCTCATCCGCAAGCCGTGGACCCGGATCTATGTCGCAGCGTTTGTCATTTTTCTGCTCCTGCTGCCCTGGGTGGCTCCCGAGCACATCACTTACATTATAACGATCATCTTTATTTACACCATTGGGGTGCAGGGCCAAAATCTTCTCATCGGCTACACCGGCCAGATCTCCTTCGGCCAAGCCGGATTTTTAGCCATCGGCGCATTTACCTTCGGCCACCTGAGCCAGCTTGGTGTCCCCTGGCCCATCGGTATACTGGTGGCCGGGTTGATGGCCGGGTTGTTCGGCATTCTGGTTGGCTTCCCATCCCTGCGCCTGAAAGGGCCGTATCTGGCCATCGCCACCATGGGATTCGGCATTGCCGTCTACCAGGTTTTTGTCAACTCCGAACTGCTGTCGGGCGGCCGCATGGGGCTGATTATTTCCAAGCTTTCACCACCCTTTGGGCTTGAAGATGTCACTTTTAACTATTATTTCAACTTCTTGATTGCCCTGATATTTACCCTGCTTAGCTACAATATTGTCTCATCCTATATGGGACGCGCTTTTATCGCCATCCGCGATAATGACATCGCCGCCGAAGTCATCGGGGTGAACCTGACCCGTTACAAGCTGCTGTCGTTTGCCATCAGCTCATTTTACACCGGTGTTCAGGGAGCGCTTTACGGCCTGTACCTGGGATACCTGGAGCCCAACATGTTCACCTTCATGGAGGCCATCACCTTATTTGTCGCCGTAATTATCGGCGGGCTGGCATCGGTGGAAGGCTCCATTATGGGAGCGGCGTTTGTCATATTGGTACCGCAAATTTTCAGTGACTACCGGGAAATGGTACCGGTGGTCTTTGGCACCGCCATCCTGCTGATTTTGATCTTCGAGCCCATGGGATTAAACGGCCGCTGGTTTAAAATGAGGCTATATTTTCGCAACTGGCCATTTCGCTGATAGGAGAAAAGCCAATGTCGCAATTCGCACAGTACCTGGTTTCAGGACTTTCCACCGGCAGTATCTATGCCCTGGTGGCCCTGGGGCTTGCCTTGGTCTACCGTTCCACCCGCGTCCTGAATTTTGCCCATGGGGATGTCGCCACGGCAGGCACCTTTTTTGCGTTTATTCTGCTCGGCCTCAAGCTTCCCTTTGTGCTTAGTTTTGCGCTGGCGCTTGTTTTCGGTGCCGGTCTGGCCATGGCATTCTATTTTGCCGTACTGATTCCGGCCCAGCGACGGGAAGCCACCCAGCTCAGCCAGATCATTTTAACCCTGGGCCTCGGGTTGATTCTCCAGGGCCTCGTCTCTTATTTCGGTGGAACCGAACCTCAAGCCTTTCCCTTTCCCCTTTCGGATACAAAAGTTTACACCTTCGGCGGCGTAATTATCAGCCAGCTGAGCCTGGGGACCATCGGCATTGGCCTGTTGACGAGCGTGCTTTTATACCTGCTGGTACAAAAAACCCGCATTGGCTTGGCCATGCGAGGGACCTCGGAAAACCTGCCGGCCGCACAAACCCTGGGGATTCCCACCCGACAAATTCTGGCGCTCAGCTGGGGGCTGGCCTCTCTTCTGGGTGTGCTGGCCGGACTTTTTTTAGCTCCGGCCCTTTTGCTGGACCCCTTCTTTATGATGGAACCTTTCCTGAAAGGTTTTGCAGCGGCCATTCTGGGCGGTCTGAACAGTCTTCCCGGAGCAATTGTCGGGGGACTGATTATCGGTGTGTCCGAAAGCCTGGCCGGTGGTTACATCTCGATGGCGTTTAAAAATACCCTGGCCTTTTTGATTATCATCGTGGTGCTGTTGGTCCGCCCGGAAGGTCTGCTGGGAAAAGAGTTCAAAGAACGCGTATAGTTCGATTGTAAATTTTGGGTTGCGCGTTGCCGACTTCGCAAACCCACCACTTATCTTCCCAGCCGTCCCTGATGCCATCTCCTGCCTGCATACTTTTGACAAATAGGCCTACATGATATATAAGTGAGTTATTATCAAACCTCTTATTTTCAGAGCATGCACACTTTAAAGGAGAAACATATGATGACCAAATCGCGGATCATTCCAGCCTTGGCGCTTTGTCTACTGGTAATCTTTGCCGTCGCGTCATGTACCAAAACAAAAATAAAATCAGAGCCTGCAACGACCTCGGCCGAAGATGAAGCGCGCAGACGGGCCGCAGAAGAAGAACGTCAAAGGGCCTTAAAAGAAGAAAACCTTGCGGAAGAAAACCTCAGCCAGCAGCAGGTTGCTGAAAAGCAGCAGCGTGAAGAAGCCGCTTTCGAAAATGAGGATATCACCTTTGAATTTGACAGCATTCGCCTGACCCCTGAGGCCCAGCGGCTTTTGTCTAAAAAGGCAGACTGGCTCATGAAAAATTCAGCGTCCACCATTACCATTGAAGGCCACTGCGACAGCCGCGGAACCAACGAATATAACCTCGCGTTGGGAGAAGGCCGGGCTCAAAGTGCCAAGACGTTTCTGGTGGACCTGGGAATTGATTCCTCGCGCGTTATCACCATCAGCTTTGGTGAAGAACGTCCGCTGGATCCCCGGCAGAACGAAGCGGCTTGGGCCAAGAACCGACGGGCGCATTTTGTTATTGAAAAATAGAACCATTGCTAACAGCAAACGAATCGCCTATTTTGTATCACCCCACCGGTTCGGTCATGCCGCCCGGGCAGCCGCGGGGATGGAAGCCGTCTGCGAGATGGATCCCGCGGTGCATTTTGATATTTTTACCACCGTTCCGGGTTGGTTTTTTGATAATTCGCTAAAAGCCGCCGGGTTTACCTATCATCAACTGACGACCGATCCGGGGCATGTTAAACCTTATTTAGTACCATGATTAAGAAGATCATCTCAGGCGGACAAACCGGC
>JAOZSC010000437.1 GCA_029939875.1 Desulfobacterales bacterium | reverse complement strand
GCGTCTGTTTCGCCTGGATGAAGGTTCCTGCCGGGCCGTCTGCATAGAAGTCGGCATACAAAACTCGGCGCTGGGCCTTATTCTTGTTTTTAATTTCTTTGGCGGCATGGGGGGAATGGCCATTCTTGTCGCCTGGTGGGGCGTGTGGCACATCATTGCGGGTCTTGTGACGGCGTTTATCTTCACCCGGTTTGCAATCCCGGAAGACAAAGCCGGCGCGGCATCTATCCTTTGATAAGATGATTAATGGAAAGAAGCAATGTCCGTGATCTCCTTTAAAAACAAAACTGTCGCCATCACCGGTGCCGCCAGTGGCATCGGCCTGGCCATCGCGCGAAAATTCGCCCGCGAGGGTGCTTCAATCGCGCTCATCGACATGGACCGGAAAGCGCTTGAACACTGCGAGCAAGAGTTGCGGGATTCCGGCTACCGGGCCATGGCGGTTTGCTGCGATGTCACTGACCCGGACATGTGCGCGTCTGCGATCAAAGCGATAATCCATAATTTCAGCGGCATCGATGTTCTGGTGAATAATGCCGGCATCACCCAGCGCGGCAGGTTCACAGACACGCAAGTGGAAGTTTTTCGCAGGGTGATGGAAGTAAATTTTTTTGGCTCGCTATACTGCACCAAAGCGGCGATTGACAGCCTTATCGAACGTAGGGGAATGATCATCGTAAACGAAAGCGTGGCGGGCCTTACACCGCTTCTGGGAAGAACCGGTTACAGTGCCAGCAAGCACGCTTTGCACGGGCTTTTCACCTCACTGCGATGTGAGCTCAGGGATAAAGGCGTGCATGTCCTGATCGTCTGCCCTGGATTTATAAAAACGAACCTGCAGACACGCGCCCTGGGCGCGGACGGTAGAATCACAGACCACCCGCAGACCAGGGTGGGAAAGCAGGCCACCGCCGAGAGTGCGGCCGCGGAAATTTACCGGGCCGCGGTCAGAAAAAAACATCTGCTGATATTGACCTTGATGGGCAAAATCGGTTACTGGGTCAGCCGTGTCACCCCGGTACTGTATGAAAAAATGATGACCCAAAAGTTCAAAGACGAGCTCAGTTGAAAATGAAAAGCAAAAAATATGAGCGCCAGTACGGTTATGGGACTTAAAGAAAGAAGGCAAAGAGAAAGAAAGCAGCGCAGGGACCAGATTATAGATGCGGCCCGGTCGCTGCTTTTTGAAAAAGGCCTGCACGCCACCTCCATCAACCAGATCGCGAAACGGGCCGAACTGGGGGTGGGCACCATTTACTTTTATTATAAAAGCAAGGAGGAGATATTTTCCGCTCTCCAGGAAGAAGGCCTGGAACTGCTTTTTTCCCGGATTTTCAAGATCAGCAACATGAATCTGGCTGCGGATGAAAAACTGCGTGAAATAGGGCTTGAATACATGCGGTTCAGCAAAGAAAACCGGGACTACTATGACATTATCAACTATTTTCTCGCCTCCCCGGGAATCATTTTCGTACCGAATTTAAAAAGAAAAGTGGATCGCCACGGCAGCCGGATTATCGGGCTCATCGTTGAAACGATTAACGCCGGCACGCGGGCCGGATTGTTTCAGAGCATCAACCCGCGCCGGGATGCCATCACCTTCTGGGGCACTCTGCACGGCCTGATCCAATTCAGGAAGCTCAAAGACACGGTTCTCGCCGGCGACAGTCATAAAAATATACTCAACCATGCGGTGGATCACTTTATCAACGGGTTGCGGAACAGAATAAGCTAAATAACGCTCGACATAATAAGCTAAATTTAGTACAACGTGATAAGCTAATAACCGCACGGCGCGATAAGATAGCGAAACCACGATAGCCATGGCAAGTCCACATGAAAAACTAGCCGAATCCCTTGAGGCCCTGAGAGTCCTGCAGGCTAGCGGTATCGTCACCGTACGTTCAAGTGATCTGACCCGGACCCATCGGGAACGTTTGCTCAAAAACGGATTTTTGCTGGAGGTTATGAAAGGCTGGTACATCCCTGTCCGCCCGGGCGAGGCCACGGGTGAGAGTACCGCATGGTACGCTTCGTTCTGGATTTTTTGTGCAGTCTATTTACAGGAGCGCTTTGGGATTAATTGGAGCCTCTCACCCGAGCAGTCACTGTTGCTGCATGCCGGAAATATGACCATTCCACGCCAGTTGCTGGTACGCTCACCCAAGGCCCGCAACAAGATCACAGCGCTGCCGTACAACACTTCTTTATTTGATACGCGTGCGGCCCTGCCCGGGGTTGGACAAGTTGCAGAAAAAGAGGACTTGCGTCTGTTCTCTGTGCCTGCGGGTCTGGTGAGCTGCGGACCTGGATTCTTTCAACAGAACGCAACGGACGCACGCGCGGCTCTGGCCATGGTTCGGGATTCATCCGATGTGCTGGCATTGCTTCTTGAAGGTGGACGAACCACGATTGCCGGTCGACTCGCCGGTGCGTTTCGAAATATTGGACGTGACCGGATTGCTGACGATATCGTCAAAACAATGCGAACCGCAGGCTTTGGCATTCGTGAAAGCGATCCGTTCGAAGATACAATAAATGTGATCCTGTCGGCGCGCGAACAGTCGCCTTACGTGAACCGTATTCGCCTGATGTGGGAACAGATGCGGGAACAAGTCCTCAAGCAATCCCCGGTTGCCCCGGGACGGCCCTCCGACATCGCAGCCTATCTTAAGGCCGCTGATGACATCTATGTCACGGACGCCTATCATTCATTGTCAATTGAAGGTTACCGGGTCAGTCCCGAACTGATTGAAAGGGTCCGTAGCGGTGAGTGGAATCCGGATGATAACGAAGATGACCACGAACATCGTAATGCTTTAGCCGCACGTGGGTACTGGCAGGCCTATCAGGCGGTTCGCGAAAGCGTACGCAAGGTATTGGCGGGCGATAATCCCGGAACAGTTGGCGATGATGATCACGGTGACTGGTACCGTGAGATGTTTGGACCGAGCGTAACAGCCGGCCT
>JAOZSC010000436.1 GCA_029939875.1 Desulfobacterales bacterium | reverse complement strand
TAAAATCCCCTAGTCTAATATATTAAAACCTGAGTCATTAGCTTATCTCGAAATTCTAAAATGCTTCCGGTGGGATGTCAAGCTACAACCGCAAGTAATCGCGACAAAAACAAAAGAAAACAGGATATTCATCAGACCCCGTGCTGGTGGGGATCGCCATGGCCAATTTGATTTCACATCATAAAAACCGGATCCACATCGATGACGACCTGAACGCTTCGTGCGTAAAACAACGACGGATTCTTACTTAACAGACGATGCACAAATCGATGAAGTTCCCGGGCGCTCAGGCCTTTTATCAGGATCTGCCAGCGGTGGCGGTCGGCAATTCGAGCCAGCGAGGCCTCGATGGGTCCCATGATCTCAAGGCCCCGGTATTGCGCCGGTGCGGCGGCTTTCTCTTTGCGGCACACATCCCCCAGCAGACGCACGTGGGTCTCGGTTTTCTGCGGGTTGCGACCCGAGACTTTCAGTTGAATCATCCTGGAAAACGGGGGATACGCCAATGCCCGGCGAAAACCAATCTCCTGCTGATAAAAAGCGTCAAAGTCCTGTTGCGTAGCCGCAGCGATGCTGAAATGCTCCGGATTGTAGGTTTGCAAAATCACCTGGCCGGGTGCATCCCCCCGTCCGGCCCGGCCCGCCACCTGGGCCAGCAGTTGAAAGGTTCGTTCCCCGGCACGAAAATCCGGAAAACTCAGGGAAAGATCGGCGCAGATGATGCCCACCAGGGTGATATTCGGAAAATCATGCCCCTTGGCGATCATCTGGGTGCCCACCAGGATATCGATGGTCTTCTTTTGCAGTCCTTTCAGCAGCTTAATAATAGATCCCTTGCGGCGCGTGGTATCCCGGTCCATGCGGGCAATGCGGGCTCCGGGAAAAAGTGATGCCACCGCGGTCTCCAGTTTTTCAGTGCCCAGCCCCAGGTGCTTAATGCTGGCCGATCCGCAAAATTCACAGCTTGAGGTGGCAGAACGGCTATAACCGCAGTAATGACAGCGGTAGGCATTGGCCTGCTGGTGCAAGGTCAAAGAAATGTCACAGTGCTTGCATCGCACGGGCTGACCGCAGGCCGCGCAGACCGGAAAACTCGCATACCCGCGCCGGTTTAAAAAAAGCAGCACCTGCTCACCGCGTTCCAGGGTCTGTTTTATGGCCTGGTGCAACTCGGCGGAAACGAAGCGCCGGACTCCCCGGGCATCTCTATTTTGGCGCAGGTCCACGATGCGTACCGGCGGCAACGGCCGCTGTGCGATCCGCTTGTGCAGCCTGAGCTCCACAAATTTTTTGGCAGTCACGTTGTAAAAAGACTGCACCGATGGGGTGGCCGATCCCAGCAGGGCGATGCATCCGTGTTGCCGGGCTCTGACAACGGCCAGGTCCCTGGCATTGTAACGCAGTTTGCCTTCCTGTTTGTAAGAGGAATCGTGCTCTTCATCGACTATGATCACACCGGGATCCTCAACCGGTGCAAATATGGCCGACCGGGCCCCGATGGCGATGGTGGCCTTGCCCTGCCGGATGCGGCTCCACTGGTCATAGCGCTCCCCGGCGGACAGGCCGCTGTGCAGAACCCCAACGCACTCACCGAAACGGGCGCGAAATCGCCTTTCTATCTGGGTAATCAGCGCGATTTCGGGCACCAGGACCACCACTGTGCGTCCGGTTTTCAACACCTCGGCAGCCACCTGCAGGTACACTTCTGTTTTTCCGCTGCCGGTAACCCCCTGCAGCAGAAAAGTTGCATATCCGTTGCCAAGGCTGGCACACACGGCATTCACCGCATGCTGCTGCTCACCGGTTAAGGTCAGAGCGCAGTCCGGCGTTATGGCTTCACCGAAGGGATCCCGCCAGATTCTTCGGCTATCTATTACCAGGTAACCCGCTTTTTCAAGCGGTTTGATCAGGGCTGCCGCCCGGGGCACCACGGCCTTGAGTTCTTTTACGGACAGCGTCCTGCCGGTCTTTAACATGTCCACAATCCGGCTGCCGGCATGGGTCAAGCCATCGGCGGACGGCAGGCTGTCCGACAGGCGCACCACCCGTTCCTGCCGGGACCTGGTTCGGCCCCCGGCAAGCTCCCATTTGCGCTCGATCCAGCCACGGGCCTCCATGGTGTGCAGCAGGGCGCCGGGAATGTCCGGATCGATCTTTTTGCGAAGCTCTTTTTCCCGGCAGCCCTCCGGCGGCAGCATGGATAGGATTCTGGCAGCCGGCGGCGTTGCCTGTCCCTTTTGCAGCGCTTTGTGCCCATCGGCCGTGACATTTACCAGGGCATAATCGCGTACCACCAGACCGCCTGGCAGCGCATTTTTGACCACCTCGCCAATGGGATATTTATAATAATCGGCAATCCATTTGAAAAACGGTACCATGGACGATGGAAAAAGCGGCTGTTCATCAAGAACGTCCAGCACCGATTTGATCTGTCTTTGGCCACCGCTACGAATTTTGCCAAAAATATAGCCGGTCACCCGGCGCTGACCGAAAGGCACCAGCACTCTTTTCCCGACGGCAACCAACGGGGCGAAGTCGTCCGGCGCACTGTAGGTAAATGTTTTGTAAACCGGCAGGGCAACGGCCACATCGATGTAAGTATCATCCAGTTTCATTAAAAGTGTCAAGATTTTGTCTTTTGGGTCGATAACATACCCGGTGGTGTCACCGCTTTGAGCACGGGCTGATAATTCAAACCGGGGCGCTGCCGCAGATTGTCGCCGGAAGGACGCCGGATGGTGGCATTTCCAATCAGCCAGGAGAAGATTTAGTGTTTTTTAACAAACTTATTGAAATTTACAATAAAAAAACGTTAAAATATATAAACTTGGGTGTAAACGGCAAAATCCAGACTGCAAACAACAGCCGGACAGCTTTCCCCCGTGGGGGGTTTTGACCCGCACGGGCAGCAAACAAATCACGTGTTAGGAGGATATATGCTCAAAATCGCCAAAAAAAACCTGGTTATGGTGCTG
>JAOZSC010000435.1 GCA_029939875.1 Desulfobacterales bacterium | reverse complement strand
GCAAAAAAACAAGAGGGGCACATCTTAAATATTAAATATTCAACATAAATTCGGTACCGCGCACAATTATGGGCTGAATTTTTTGAGGATGATATTTCTTATTATTTAATATTCTGTATTCGCCGTTAACAGGGGAAGACCCTATATCATTGAGGTGGCGCCAATTTTAAGCACCGTGGTGCTAATGGCAGGGAAAATAGTAGCGCCTGCGGCGGATGAGCGAAGCGAATCAGGTCAAATAATATACCCCTTGACGATATTATCTTTTTAGGTTATTATATTTTTATGATCAAGGCATTTAGGTGTAAAGAGACTGAAAAGATCTTTAAGGGGTGTTTTTCCAATAAATTGCCACAAATCATTCAACGGATTTCGGAGCGCAAACTGATTATGATCCATAGAGCAGGAGAACTTAATGACCTTCGGGTCCCTCCGGCAAACCGTATAGAAGCTTTGAAGGGACGGCGCAAAGGACAGCACAGTATTCGGATTAACGATCAGTGGCGCATTTGCTTTGAATGGCATTATGACGGTGTGTATGACGTCGAAATAACTGACTATCATTGAGGTGATAACATGAGAGATTTTCCTCCAACTCATCCAGGCGAGATTTTACTTGAAGAATTTTTAAAACCCATGGGCATTAGCCAGTACAGGCTCGCTAAAGATATAGGCGTTCCGGCCATGCGGATAAATAAAATTGTCCACGGCGCAAGAGGCATTAGTGCGGATACTGCGCTTCGTCTTGCACGATATTTTGGAATGTCGGTTGAATTTTGGACCGGCATTCAAATTCATTATGACACTGAGATGGCAAAGATGGTATTGGCTGATCGTTTGGAAAAGGAAGTAAAGGTTTTATCCCTTGCCGTTTGACAAAACCGATCCTCATGGGAGACTACAGCGCTGGCGCGCCAGGTTAAAGGATTAAGGGAACCACTTGCACGGCCGGAATAAGGGGGCCAGTTGTAATTGCCGCTTGATTTCCATTTAACAACTCTATTATGGATAAGGATCCCCGCACAAAATACGCCGTCAAATATTACACCCCGCACACCCTGCCCTTTGTGGTCATGGGACTGTGCATTTACCTGGGACGCTGGACCGGTATACCTGCAAATCTGCTGTATCCCACCCAGACCGCCCTGGTGGCGGGATGCCTGGCCTGGTTCTGGCGGGACTGGCGCGATGAAGTGCGGGTTTGTGCTGACTGGCTGGCCGTCGTTGCCGGCATAGCGGTCTTTGCGGTCTGGGTGCTGTCCGAGGGGTTCTATCCGCGGATGCCATCAACTGGGAGCGATCCTTTTGCCTCTGGCCGGGGGGCGTGGGTTTATGTTTTTATCGCCTTCAGGGTTTTCGGGGCTGCCGTCGTTGTACCCCTGGCCGAGGAACTTTTCTGGCGCTCTTTTGCCCTGCGGTTTTTAATCCGTTCAGATTTCAAATCCGTGGCCCTGGGACAGTTTTCCTGGTTTTCCTTTATTGCCGTCTCCCTGGCCTTTGGCTTTGAGCACCACCGCTGGCTGCCGGGAATCATTGCCGGGCTGGTTTATGCCGGGCTTTTATACCACCGTAAAAACCTCTTTTCCCCCATCCTCTCCCATGCCGTCACCAATTTACTGCTGGGAATTTACGTGATCGCTACCGGGCAGTGGACGTTCTGGTAGAAAAAAAGCTGGCAAGCCTGAAGGCCATAATGCTGGAAAGCGAAATGAAGGGGTAATTATTATGATCGCAGATGGAATGGATTCTTTTGGTGCGCCTGGGGCGCATACCAAGCTAATACGCTGATTTCAAAATATTTATTGCAAAATAAGTGCTAAAATATTATCTTAGCTTCTGGCGAAGCGGCCACCAGAAACAATTTAGAAAATTCCAGGAGAAATCTATGTCATTTAAACAACCATCGTCAAAAATTCCCAATAATGAAAGCCATAGCGAACCGGCGTTTTCGATTTGTCCGTCCGGGGAAAAGTTCCCGTTGCCAAAGGACGAAGATTACACCAGTGAATTTAAAATGGTGGAAAAACTGGTCAAAGAGCAGCGACAAAAAAACAGAGAGATCGTCGTTGTGATGGGGGTTGGTTTTGTCGGCTCAGTCATGGCCGGGGTCGTTGCCGATTCGGTTGACCCCCAAAGCGGGCAGCCTACAAAGTTTGTCATCGGCATGCAGAGGCCGTCCACGCGATCATATTGGAAAATACCTTACTTAAACCGCGGAATTGCGCCGGTGGAAGCCGAAGACTCGGAAGTGGCGCCGTTAATCCAGCGCTGCGTATTAGAGAAAAAAACCCTTTGCGCCACTTTTACTTTTGATGTGCTTTCCTTAGCGGATGTGGTGGTGGTGGACGTCCAATGTGATTACCACAAGGAAACCTTCGGTGACGTAAAACAGGGGCATGCGGATATTGCGGCGTTGGAAAGCAGTTTGGGAATTATCGGAGAAAAAATTAAACCCGATTGTCTGGTGCTAATTGAGACCACCGTTCCTCCGGGCACCACCGAGTATATTGCCTATCCAATCATAAAAAAGGCATTTCAAAAACGCGGCCTTGAAAATCGTCAACCGCTGCTGGCCCACTCTTTCGAGCGCGTGATGCCGGGTCGTAATTACGTGGCCTCGATTCGCGATTTTTGGCGGGTGTGCAGCGGCATTAATGATGAGGCGCGCGAACGGGTAACCAAATTTTTAAGTGATGTGATCAACGTGGATAAATTCCCGCTGACCGTTCTGGATCGTCCTATCGAAAGCGAAACCTGCAAAATCATAGAAAATTCCTACCGGGCGACCCTACTTGCATTTATGGACGAATGGAGCGTTTTTTCAGAACGCAACGGGGTTGATCTTACCAAAGTCATCCAGGCCATCAAGATCCGCCCGACTCATTCCAATATCATCTTTCCAGGGCCGGGCATCGGTGGGTATTGCCTGCCCAAAGACGGCGGGCTGGGAGTGTGGGCCTATTCAACCTTGATGGT
>JAOZSC010000046.1 GCA_029939875.1 Desulfobacterales bacterium | reverse complement strand
CCGTGCGGCTCAACGGTCGCAGCTGGTCGGCCAAAACGTGGGTCATTGCCACCGGTTCCTCACCGATAGCCCCTCCCATCAAGGGGCTGGATCAGACTCCGTACCTGACCAACAGGGAAATTTTTAACCTGGACCACCTGCCCGCCTCCATTATTATTCTGGGCGCAGGGCCCATCGGCATCGAAATGTCCCAGGCGTTCGGACGCCTGGGTACCAAAGTTTCGGTGGTGGACATGGCTTCCCAGATCCTTGTCAAAGAAGATGTGGACCTGGCGGGCATGCTCAAAGATGTTCTCAGCTCAGAAGGCGTCACATTTTATCTAAACTCTTCCATCGAAGAAATCAGCCATCATGGCGCCAGCAAAGAAGTCCGGATTAAAACCGCACAGAACCGCACTGTGAGCCTGAAAGCCGACGCAATTCTGGTAGCCCTCGGAAGAGGCGCCAACACGCAAAACCTTGGGCTCGAGCAAATCGGTGTTGAGCTCAATCGCCGTGGAATTGCGGTGGATGAGCGCTTACGGACCAATCATCGGCACATATATGCTGTCGGGGATGTCAACGGGGATTTTCAATTCACCCATGCTGCCGGCTATGAGGGCGGCATCGTCATCAGCAATGCCATCTTTCGGTTGCCCCGCAAAGCAAATTATACTTTTTTACCGTGGTGCACTTACACCGATCCTCCCCTGGGCAGTATCGGAATGAATGAAAAAAGTGCTGCTGCCGCCGGAATCAACTATACGGTCCATAGCGAGCAATTTGCAGACAACGACCGCAGCCTTGCGGAAGGACAACAAATCGGCACCCTCAAAATGCTGCTGGATGAAAAGGAAAAACCCATCGGGGTTCAGATCCTGGGAACGCACGCAGACGACCTGATCGGGGAATGGGCGGCAGTGTTGAACGGCAAAGTGAAGTTGTCCACCCTGGCGGCGACGATTCACCCCTATCCGACCATTGCGGAGATTAATAAAAAGGTGGCCGGCTCGTATTTTGCGCCCAAAATATTTTCAAAAAAAATACAAAAAGGTCTAAAGCTTTTCTTCCAGCTAAAAGGACGGGCCTGTGGTGAAGACAGCTGCAGCAGCTGAACCGCAGCGTTGTATAAACAACATGGCAGCCAAAGGATCTGATCTGTCGCATTTCCGGTAAATGTCGCCGGACCACAGGACCCTGACAACCGCACAGGGAGCGCACCCCAAATGGAAACCATCGATACCGGCCGGCCGCAACGACGTACAAAGGCGCTGGTGAAAGCTGCCGTTTTAGCTGTTTTTGTTATCGCTGCAATCCTGGCAGTACGGTTTACCCCCGTTAAAAATTATCTGACCGTGGAAGCACTCGGGCATTTTCTGGACAGTGCCGGCCTGTGGGCCCCGCTGGTCTTTATCACGATTTATGCGGTGGGGGTGTGCCTGTTTTTGCCGGGGACACTTCTGACAGGCCTGGGAGCGGCCATCTTCGGGGCTTACTGGGGGTTCGTGTATGTTTGGTTCGGCGCCATGGCCGGTGCCAGCGCCGCCTTTCTGATCGGGCGCACCCTGGGCAGAGAATTTGCCGCCTCGCTGATCGGCGACCGGCTTAAAAAATACGACGCCGCCATCGAGCGCAACGGATTTGCCACCGTGCTGTATTTGCGCCTGGTATACTTCCCCTTTACCCCCATGAACTTCGGCATGGGTCTGACCAGGGTTCATTTCCGGGACTATTTTTCCGGCACCGCCCTGGGAATCATTGTCGGCACGTTTATATTCACCTTTTTTATCGGAACCCTGAAAGATGTCTGGACAACCGGCAACTGGGGCGAGCTGATTTCTGCCAGGGTTTTTTTCTCAATCGCCCTTTTTGTCTTCTCCTTTTTTATTCCCAAAATCATCAAGAAAATAAAAAAAGCCGCTGACCCGTCCTCGCCGGTAAATCCGTCATAGCAAGTCTCATGTACCCGTGTCATGCCCGGCCCCGGGGCAATAGAACTGGACCTTCGTTGTCAATAGTGCTATAGGAATAAAAACGGTTTGGACGAACAATCCAACAGCTGACTTACGGTGAACGATCATGCCGCCTGGCAACACAAAATAAAAGACGTGCCATAATCGTTTTAAAAGGGGTCTCCATGGACAAAAAGCAATTTGTCACCCGCCTCAAGGTACAGAATTCTGGGTATCGCATCTTTGATATCAACAAACTTGAACAAGAGGGGATTGCAGCCATTGACCGACTGCCGTTTTCCATCAGGATTCTGGTGGAAAACCTGCTGCGCAAACTGGACGGGCAGGTGGTCCGGGAACAGGATTTGCTCAATATTGCCCGCTGGCAAAAACACTATGATACCCCCCTGGAGATTCCTTACTTCCCGGCACGGGTCCTGATGCAAGATTTTACCGGAGTCCCGGCGGTGGTGGACCTGGCGGCCATGCGCGATGCCGTCCGGGATCTGGGCGCCGACCCGGCTAAAATCAATCCCCTGGTGCCGGTGGATCTGGTCATCGACCATTCCGTACAGGTGGATCACTACGGGTCAGTGCAAGCCCTGAATAAAAACGTCGCCCGGGAATACGAACGCAACCGCGAACGCTACGAACTTCTAAAATGGGCCCAGAAAAGCTTTGACAACTTCAACGTGGTGCCCCCAAATTCCGGAATCTGCCACCAGGTCAACCTCGAACACCTGGGCCGGGTTATCATATGCGGGGACAGTGACGACGGCACCATGCTGGCCTATCCGGACACCTTGGTGGGTACCGATTCGCATACCACCATGATAAACGGTATCGGCGTGATGGGCTGGGGGGTCGGCGGTATCGAGGCCGAGGCCGTCATGCTCGGTCAGCCTTACTATATGTCCATTCCGGAAGTCATCGGTGTCAAAATGACAGGAGCACCGGCACCGGGCGTCACCGCCACGGACCTGGTGCTGACGGTCGTCGAAACACTCAGAAAACACGGCGTCGTTGAAAAATTTGTCGAATACTTCGGCCCCGGCATGAAAAACCTGACGGTCACCGACCGGGCGACCATCGCCAACATGGCGCCGGAATACGGCGCCACCATGGGGTTTTTCCCGCTGGACGAAAAAACCATCGACTACCTCGTGATGACCCGGGGGGAGCAGCAAGCGAAAATCATCGAAAGTTGCGCCCGGGCCCTGGGGCTTTTTTACTCCGGGGACAACACCCCCGATTACAGTGCCGTGCTTGAGCTGGATTTGTCCCGGGTGGTGCCGTCAGTGGCCGGACCGGCCAGACCCCAGGACCGCATCAGTCTGGCGGATTTGCCGCGCAGTTTCACCGCCACCCTTGAAGGCAGCTATGAAAGAGACACGGACGTAACCCATATTTCAAAATTCCATGACGAATCCGGCAGTCGGACGACGCGCCCGGCGGTGTCTACCCCTAAAAAGAAAAAGTGCACACTGGTGGTAAACGGTGAGACGGTAAAACTTTGCGACGGCAGCATCACAATCGCGGCCATTACTTCCTGCACCAACACCTCCAACCCTGCCGTCATGCTGGGCGCCGGCCTGGTAGCCAAAAAAGCCGTGGAAAAAGGACTGCGGGTGCCCTCCATTGTCAAAACTTCGCTGGCGCCCGGCTCCAGAGTGGTCATCGATTACCTGCAAGACGCCGATCTTCTTCGATACCTCGAAGCACTCGGCTTTTACCTGGTCGGATTCGGCTGCACCACCTGCATTGGAAACAGCGGGCCGCTGCAACCTGAAATCGAGCAGGCCATTTCTGACAACGATCTCACGGTGGCTGCGGTTCTTTCGGGCAACCGCAATTTTGAAGCCCGGATCCATCAAAAAATAAAAGCGAACTACCTGGCCTCTCCCATGCTGGTGGTCGCCTTTGCGCTGGCCGGAAAGATCGATGTGGACCTGACCAAAAAGCCGCTGGGCACAGACAGCGACGGCAAGGCGGTTTATCTTGAGGATATCTGGCCGGAAGCCGAAGAAATTGACGCCCTTGTCCGGGCCCATGTAAAGCCTCAATTTTTTGCGTCCGAGTATGGCCGTATCTTTGATGGCGACGAGTTCTGGCAGGGCCTTCAGGTTGCACAAAGCACCACCTTTCAATGGGACCCGGTTTCCACTTACATTAAAAAGCCGCCCTATTTTGACGGCTTCACCCTGCCGTTGGATCGACCTGCCGACATCAAAGACGCCCATGCACTGCTGTTGCTGGGAGATTCGGTCACCACCGATCACATCTCGCCGGCCGGTGCCATTCCGCCGTCTTACCCGGCCGGCAAATATTTAACCGATAAAAAGGTCGCCCTGCGGGACTTTAATTCTTACGGTTCCAGGAGAGGCAACCATGAAGTCATGATGCGGGGAACCTTCGGCAACATCCGCATTAAAAACCGCATGGTGGCACCGAAGGAAGGCAGCTACACCCGCAAGTATCCCGCAGAAAGCGAGATGTTCATCTACGATGCCGCCATGCAATATCGCGCGGAGAAAAGATCGCTGGTGGTTCTGGGGGGCAAAGAGTACGGCACCGGCTCTTCCCGGGACTGGGCTGCCAAGGGAACCCGCCTGCTCGGTGTCCGGGCCGTTATTGCCGAATCTTATGAACGCATACACCGCAGCAACCTGGTCGGCATGGGCGCTTTGCCGCTGGTGTTTCAACCGGGTGAAAGCTGGGAAAGCCTTGGCCTGGACGGTTGCGAAACATTTACCATCGGCGGCATCGAAAATATGACCCCTCGAAAAGTTCTGCCGGTTACCGCCCTCAAGCCTGACGGCAGCACCATCCGTTTTGAAGTCACCGCGCGGCTGGACACTGACGTGGATGTTGCGTATTTCGAAAACGACGGAATTCTGCCCTACGTTTTGCGCAGGGTGGTGGCAGACAATAGCTGACAATAACCACCATCGACCATGATAAGGACACCTGCTATGGGAAACGGCCACAAAATTCAAAAAAACTCCGACGGTTCGTTGACGGTACCCGACAAGCCGGGCATCCCGTATATCGAAGGGGACGGGATCGGACCGGACATCTGGCGGGCAACCCGCCTGGTAATCGATAGCGCCGTTGAAAAAGCCTATGGCGGCAGCCGCTGTATTGACTGGCTCGAGGTGTACGCCGGGGAAACCAGTTTTCAGAAAACGGGCACCTGGCTGCCCGACGAAACCCTGGCGCAAATCGAGCAGCACCAGGTGGCGATCAAGGGGCCCATGACCACCCCGGTAGGGAAAGGAATCCGCAGCCTCAACGTGGCCATTCGCCAGAAGCTGGATCTTTACGCCTGCGTGCGGCCGGTAAAATATATCGATTCGGTTCCCAGCCCCATGAAACACCCGGAAAAAATCGACATGGTCGTCTTTCGTGAAAACACCGAAGACCTGTATGCCGGCATCGAATTTGAGGCCGGCAGCACGGATGCTGAAAATCTGCTCAATTTTTTAAAGGAACATATGGGCGTTGACTTGCCGGCCGATTCAGGGCTGGGTATCAAGCCCATCAGCAAACGGAAAACCAAGCGTCTGGTGGCCCGTGCCATTGTCCATGCCATCGATAACGGTTATTCTTCGGTCACATTGATGCACAAGGGCAACATCATGAAGTTTACCGAAGGCGCCTTTGCCCGGTGGGGCTACGAAATCGCACGGGAAAAATTCCGCAATCATATCATTACTGAAAAAGAACTCTACGACGACTATCGGGGAAACTTCCCGCCAGGAAAAGTGCTGATAAAAGACCGCATCGCCGACATGCTGTTTCAACAGGTTCTGCTGCGACCCGACGAGTATCAGATCATTGCAACGCCCAACTTGAACGGGGACTATCTTTCCGACGCTCTGGCCGCCCAGGTGGGAGGGTTGGGGATGGCGCCGGGGGCCAACATTGGCGATGCCTGTGCCGTTTTTGAAGCCACCCATGGCACGGCACCCAAATATGCCGGCCTGGACAAAGTCAACCCCAGCTCGCTGATCCTGTCGGGGGCCATGATGCTCGAGTATATGGGATGGCACGAATCTGCACAGTTGATTCGTCAGGCGCTGCAAGCGACGATTCTTGCCGGCACCGTCACCTATGACCTGGCGCGCCAGATCGAAGGTGCCCGGGAAATCAAATGCTCAGAGTTCGCCGGTGAAATAGCGACGCATATCCGCAAATTATCAACTCCCGGCCGGATGTGACCGTCCGGTCTTGCCGCGAATTATTACCTTGACCCTGGATTAAGAGCACAGCCATGCACCGGTGCATGACGATTATAATTTTATTTACCTGCGATTGGCGCCAGAATCTTGAGAAACGACGCTGGCAGCAAAACAGCGCTTGAAACTGCCATGTAATGAATTGGTGTAAGGTGTGCAGACCTCAACCGACAAGATATACAAAACTGTATCCCTGTTGAAATTGCTTCAATCCTGGTTATCACGGAGACAGACCTATGAACAGTAACAGGCGCCCATCGTTGGCATCCTGGAGGCTGAGCATCCTGCTGGTTGTTGCGGTTTTCTTAGCTTTGAATATTGCTTCGCGGGTCAACGCCCTTACCTGGCCCGAAATTTTAGAACGCGCCCGGGGCCAGACAGTGGACTGGTTCATGTGGGGAGGATTTCCCTCCACCAACGCCTATGTCAACGGCTACGTGGCATCCCGGGTACAGGATCTTTACGGGGTTAAGCTGCGCCAGGTGCCGGTTAAAGATATCGCTGAAGTGGTCAGCAAGCTGCTGGTTGAAAAACAGGCCGGAAAAAACACGGGCGGCGCAGTCGATCTAATGTGGATCAACGGCGAAAACTTTCGCACCTGCAAAAAAAACACCCTGCTCTACGGACCCTTTGCCGATATCCTGCCCAACCAGAAGCTGGTGGACGGGGCGCGGCCCTCGGTGAAAAACGATTTTGGTGAGCCGGTGCAGGGCCTGGAATCGCCCTGGGGCAGCGCCCAGGTGGTTATGATTTACGATTCCGCGCGGGTGCCTGAGCCACCCAGAACCGTGGGGGATCTGCTGGATTGGATCCGCAACCACCCGGGACGTTTCGCCTATCCGGCTCCGCCGGATTTTACGGGATCTGTTTTCGTGCGCCACGTATTTTATTACGCCTCCGGCGATGCGCAATCCTGGCAGCAAAATTTTGACGAATCGCGCTTTAACCGGGCCGCCGCCAAAACGTATAAAATCCTTAAAGATCTGTCCCCATATCTGTGGCGCCAGGGCAGGACTTATCCTGAAAATCCCATCCGACTGGCCCATCTGCTGGCCGACGGGGAGGTCGATTTTGCCATCAGCTATCATCCGGCCGAAGCCTCCAAAATGATCAGCGATGGGTTGTATCCGGACACGGTGCGCACGTTTGTTTTTAAAGGAGGCACCATCAGCAACACCCACTTTGTGGCCATTCCGTTTAACGCCGCTCACAAAGAAGGTGCCATGGTGGTGGCCAACTTCCTCATTTCCCCGCAAGCCCAGCTCAAAAAAGCCGATTCCAGGGTCTGGGGGGATTTTCCGGCCATTGATATCAGACGATTGGACGAAAGCTGGCAGAAAAAATTTGCCGCCCTGCCTCGCGGCATTGCCACCCTGCCCGGCAGTGAGCTGCAAAGCCACCAGCTTCCGGAACCACCGTCGCAGATTCTGATCCGCCTGGAAAAAGGCTGGGATCAGCACGTGTTGAAGGGACGATGACCACGAACGTTACCAGCACAGGGAACAATGCCCGCACTCGTCCGAATCCGGGCCTGCCGGTAATCGGCCGCCTGGTGGCACCAGCCCTGCTGGTCGTAACGGTTTTGTTCGGCGGAGGGTTGCTGCTGGGGTTCTTGCAAGGCCTGGGCTATCTGCCGGCGGCCGGCATGAAAGTATTCACCCTGCAGCATTTTGCCAATGTCCTGGCCGACCCGGATTTTTTTCGCAGCCTGGGACTGACACTGTATATTTCGGTGACCTCCACGGCCGCAGCGGCGCTTATCAGTATCTTCATGGCCCTGGTGCTGACATCCCTGGCCCAGCGCCACCGCGTGGTTCACTTTATTTTCCAGATCCCTTTGACCGTTCCACACCTGGTAATTGCAGTCGCGGTGGTATTTATGTTCGCGCCCACCGGCCTGTTTTCCCGGGCGGCGCTGAAGCTGGGCCTGATCAACAGCTCCGCTTCTTTTCCCCTGCTGACAAACGACAGCTGGGGAATCGGAATTGTCTGCACCTATGTCTGGAAGGAGGTCCCCTTTATAACCCTGATGATTTTATCGGTTCTTCGCCGGACCGGTGTGGAACTGCTCGAGGTGGGTAAAACTCTGAAAGCCGGTCGCCGGCAGCGTTTTTTCTACATTACGCTGCCCACCATATTTCCCAGCCTGGGGGCCGCCTGCCTGATCGTATTCGCTTACACCTTCGGTGCTTTCGAAGTACCTTTTTTGCTGGGACAGACTTATCCCATGACGCTGCCGGTGTGGGCCTACAAAAATTACAGCGACGTGGATCTGCTGGCGCGACCCGAAGGCATTGCCATCGGACTGATCATCGCGGCGGTGGTGACAACGGCGGTTGTGGCCTCGCAACTGCTGACAAAGGCCGCCCGCCGCCGGGGACTGGTCCTGTGAAAGCCCGGCATCACCATATGGCGGCCGCCGGGGTAGGTATCGCCGTACTGCTACCCTTCGTCTCGCTGGTCATGTGGTCGCTGAGCAGTCGCTGGTTTTACCCACAGCTGTGGCCCCGTCAGTGGGGGTTGCGCGCCTGGCAGTATGTGTTTTCCACCGCCGGCCCGCAGATCCTTGCCGCACTGGGGCAGAGCGTTCTGGTGGCCGCGACGACTGCGGCAATTTCAGTTGCCATCGGCATCCCTGCCGGTCGGGCGCTGGGACTGTATGATTTCAGGGGCAAGGACCTGGTTTCGGTGGTACTGATTTTACCGGTGATCGTACCGCCCCTGTGCGTAACCATGGGCCTGCACCTGTGGTTTATCATCATGGGGCTGGCCGGCAGCTTCTTCGGCGTGGTCCTGGTGCACTTGACGTTTTGTCTGCCCTATGCTGTTTTCGTCATGTGGGGGATATTCTCAAATTACAACCCGTCTTATGAAGAGCAGGCCCGCTCGCTGGGTGCCTCTGCGTGGAAAGTGCTGGTCCGGGTGATATTGCCGCTGACATTTCCGGGCATCATGGTCGCCGGGCTGTTCTCATTTTTGCTATCCTGGAGCCAGTATCTGAGCACCTTGATTATCGGCGGCGGGAAGGTGACCACCCTTCCCATCTTGCTGTTTGCGCTCATGGGAAGCGGTGACCGGCCCGTGGCCGCAGCGGTCAGTATCGTTTTCGTAGCGCCGGCATTGCTCGCGCTGCTGTTCAGTGCCCGCTATCTGGGTGGCAAAGGCATTGCGGGGATAAGGTAATGGGTGATCTGGAGTTAAAAAATATCACCATCGGATACGGCAATACACCGGTGATTCGCGACTTCAGCCTGACCGTCGAAAACGGGCAGATGGCATCGCTGCTGGGACCCAGTGGTGCCGGTAAAACCACGGTTCTAAGGGCGGTTGCCGGCCTGCTGCAGCCCCGATCGGGCGCTATTATCATTGACGGCCGACCTGCAAACGGATTGCCGCCGGAAAAGCGCAATGCGGTCATGGTGTTTCAAAAAACTCTGCTGTTTCCGTTCATGAACGTGGAGCAAAACATCGGCTTCGGGTTGCAGATGCAAGGACGCAGCACTGGTGAAATTCGCCGTCGGGTAGAAAAGATCCTGGAACTGACGGAATTGACCGGCCTCAACCGGCGCAAAATCCACGAACTGTCCGGTGGGCAGCAGCAACGGGTCAGCCTGGCACGCGCCCTGGTGCTCAAGCCGGCCATCCTGCTGTTGGATGAACCCCTGAGCAGCCTGGATGCCACCTTGCGGCAGCACATGCGCGAGCTGATTCAGGATATCCAGGCTCAGACCCGCATCACCACGCTGTTTGTCACCCACGACCAGGCAGAAGCCCTGATGATGTCTCAACGCGTATGCCTGCTGTTAAACGGCCGGATTCGCCAGGTGGGCAGCCCCCGGGAGCTGTTCTACCGGCCGGCGGACCCGGACGTGGCCCGGTTTTTCGGCGGCTGCAATTTTTTTGAGGGCCGGTTGAAAAACGGTGTCTATTATTCGCAATATGCCACCGTTGCCGCACCGGGCCTGTCGGCCAACGGGGATCGTCTGACGGCCACCATCCGTCCCGAAGACATCCGCATTTGCGCCGACGGCAATCGGGGCATCACGGGCCGGGTACAAAAAACAAGTTTCGAAGGCACCACCACCCGCATCTGGGTCCAATGCCAGGATCGCGTGTTTGTGGTTCTGGCCCCCGTGACGGATCTGCAGGCTGGTCAAAGCGTCCGCCTCCACCTGCCGCCGGATAAAATCCGCATCTTTGCCGCTGAAAACTGAAAGGGCTTATTTTTTATGACTCTGAAGCCATCCAGTAAGCAAAGCCGGCAATGCACAGCAACCCGATGACAGTCATAGCCAGTGGGCGGGAAGTGCTGTCATGAAAGATGCTGAGGCTGACAGACGCCAATCCGCCCATCAGCATCGGCAGCATGTTCACCATGGCCGAAGCAACACCGGTCGGACGGTCAGTAGAATCCAGCGCCCGCATTGGGGCAATGGCAAACACCGGCCCCAGCCCGAAGGTTGTGACGGCAAAAACCAGAAACAGGCTGAGGGGTCCCTGGACGCTGCTTAATATCAGCCCGGTAATTCCGATGGTACCCATCACTGCAATGATCAGTCCCAGACGCAGGAGCACCTCGATATTCATTTTACCGGCAAGCTGACGGGTAACCAGGTTGCTGGCAAAAAAAGAAAATACCGGTATGACAAAATACAGCCCGTAATGCTCGGTGGCCACGTTAAAATAAGAAATAAGAATAAACGGACCGGCCGTAACAAAGGCCATAATGACACCGGAGCCGGCCCCAGTCAAAATGGCGTATTTCATAAAACCACGGTTTGCCAGCAGCCGGCCATAATCTTTTATAATCATCTTCGGCTGCATGCCGTTTTTATCGGGAGGCGCTGACTCCGGCAGCAGGCGCCAGATAAGCGTTAACGCCAGCGCCCCGGTTATCGCGATCAGCACAAAGTTTGCCTGCCATCCCAACCACACATGCAAATACCCTCCTGCAATGGGTGCAATGGCAGGGGTCAAGGCAATGACCATTCCATATATGGCCAGTGCCCGGACGCGATCGTTTTCATAAAACAGATCATGAATAATCGCATATACCAAAACAGCTTCAGCAGCGGCCGACATCCCTTGAAGAATACGCGCCGCGATCAGCTGCACAATGGTTTGCGG
>JAOZSC010000434.1 GCA_029939875.1 Desulfobacterales bacterium | reverse complement strand
CCCGGGTTGAGCACGCCATGTCCAATTCGTTCGGTTTCGGGGGCACCAACGCGTCATTGATTTTTTCAAAGTATGTATTCACCGGCAAATAAAAATAAATTTCAACAACTGCTTCGATCCGAGTTGGGCTATCAAACGCCGGCTGGCCGACACCTGGCGGCGCAATATATTCCGGGCTGGAAAAACCTGTCCTATTTTGCCCGGCTGGGGATGATTTTTCTCACGGCCAGCATGGTGGCCCGTACGAAGGGCATTGACGATGACCGCTGGGCCGACTTTTCCTTACAGAATATACGAAATGCCGAATCGGTCGGCGGCCGGCTGGTGATTTCCGGCCTGGAAGGGGTGGCCCGGCACCGTGGAGCACTGGTTTACATCGCCAACCATATGAGCCTGGCCGAAGCCCTTATGCTACCATGCATTACGCTGGCATTTAACCGGGTAACGTTTGTCATCAAGGAAGAATTGCTGCACTATCCGGTTGTTGGTCACGTCATGAAGGCCGTCAATTTGATTGCCATCTCGCGCCGCAATCCCCGCCATGACCTGAAAATGGTTTTCAGCAAGGGCCAAAAGGCTCTGGAGCAGGGCAAATCAATCATCATATTTCCCCAGGCCACCCGCAGCGCGGAGTTTGATGTTCAGGCTTTCAACACCCTGGGGGTAAAGCTGGCTGCCCGTGCAGGGGTGCCCGTCGTTCCCATTGCGATTAAGACGGATTTCCATGGTAACGGAAAATGGCTTAAAGACGTGGGACCCATCGATCCGCACAAAACCCTGTACCTTAAATTCGGACAGCCGTTGACCGTCGAAGGCAATGGCAAACGTGTCCACCAGCAGGTGGTGGAGTTTATCGCCAGCAACCTGATTGCCTGGGGAGGGCGGGTGAAAGGCAAACTTCCCGGTCCGGCGACCGGTCAACGGTAATCGGATCTCGGGATACCGCAGCGGCACTCTTTTTTTAACGCACCTATCTCGTATAACCTTACACCGAGCTTGCTTTTTTTTGCAGCCGGCATCTATCAGCTGCCACCGGACATCATGAATTGACAGGCGGACCGGGCTGTAGTAAATGCTGGTATGAGTCTGGCACCAGGATCCGGGTAAAATGCGGCCGGCTATGGCCCCGGACTTTGGTGGCTATCCAGACGAACATCAACACCGCAGCATTGGCCGATGGGGAGAGACTATTGAAGGTGGTTATTGTCGGAGCAGGGGAGGTGGGTTTTCACGTGGCCAGCCATTTGGCACTTGAAAACAAGGAAGTTGTTGTCGTCGACAAAGACGCTGCTGCCATCCGAAGGGTGTCCGACAATCTGGATGTTCAGGTCATCCAGGGCTCCGGCAGCAGTCCGGTGGTGTTGGAAGAAGCTGGAATTCAAAATGCCGATATTATCCTGGCCGTCACCAACAGCGATGAAACCAACCTGGTTGCCTGCCTGGTAGCTGATCTGCTCGCAGCGACCATCAAGAAACTGGCCCGGGTGCGCGAGGCGGACTTCGATCAGTATCACCAAAACCTGCGTGAGCAGGCACCGCATATCGACACCATTATCAATCCCGAAGTCGAGGTGGTCAAGACCATCGAAAGCATGATGAGCGTGCCGGGGGCCGTAGATGTAGCTGAATTTGCCGACGGGCGCATTAAATTCGTCGGGGTTTACCTGGATAAAAATTCCCGTCTGGCCGGCGTGAAGCTCTCGGATCTGTCCGGGAAAGTCACCGGCCCCCGACTTTTGATTGCCGCCGTGGTGCGCGAGGAAGAGTTGATCATTCCCCGTGGCGACGACCGGCTGATGCCCGGTGACCTGGTTTATTTTATCAGCGAGCAGGAAAAGCTGCTCGATACCCTGGCAGTGTTCGACAAGCATGATCAGCCGATTCACCGGGTGCTGGTGGTGGGGGGCGGGAGTATCGGGTTTCGTCTGGCCCGGAACCTGGAGCACAAGGGGGTGCATTGTAAAATTATTGAAAAAAACGCGGAGCGTTGCGAGGTCCTGGCAGAAGGGCTTAACAAAGCTGTGGTGCTGTGCGGCGACGGATCTGACCAGGGACTGCTGGCCGAGGAAAATATCCAGGACATAGACGTTGTCATCCCCCTGACCGACGACGAGGAAACCAACATTCTGACATCTCTGCTGGCCACCCGTATGGGAGCCAAAAAATCCATCACCAAGATAAGCAAATTCAGCTATTTTCCGTTAATGAAAGCCATCGGCATCGAGCAGGTGGTCAGCCCGCGACTTTCGGCGATCAACACCATTTTGCAGCACGTCCGCAGGGGGAAAGTGCTTTCCTCAATTTCCATCAAGGACGAACAGGCCGAAGTTATGGAGGCCGTGGCCCTGGAAACCTCGGATATCGTGGGCCGGCCGCTGAAAAAAATTTCCATGCCCAAGGGCGCCCTGGTGGTCGGAATTTTGCGTGCAGAGGAAATTATCATTCCCACCGGCGATAGCGTCATTGAGCCCGAGGACCGAATTATTATTTTTGCCAGAAGGCAGGCCATCGCGAAAGTGGAAAGAATCCTGGCCGTCAAACTGGAGTATTTCTAAATGCGCTGGCGGTATATCCTGAATATCATTGGGGTCTTAACCCTTTTTTTCGGGATGACGATGGTCTTTCCCCTGCTTGTCGGCCTTTACTACCGGGATCAAAGCGTGACCCCGGTGCTTGAATCCATGGCCATAACGGTGGCCGCCGGTTTTGCGCTCTACTTGTTTTTCCGCAAACACAAGGCCGAAATCATCAGTCAGCGTGAAGGCATGGCCATTGTAGCCGTGGGCTGGACGGCCGTCGGGTTGTTCGGCGCTCTTCCGTTTTACCTGGCAGACGGATCGTTCAGTTTTGTGGATGCCGTGTTCGAGTCTGTTTCGGGTTTTACTACCACCGGCGCATCGGTTTTCACCAATATCGAGGGGGTATCCCGGGGGCTTCTTTTCTGGCGCAGCTTTATCCAGTGGCTGGGCGGCATGGGCATCATT
>JAOZSC010000433.1 GCA_029939875.1 Desulfobacterales bacterium | reverse complement strand
CGACAGCGCAGCGGCCGGCCTGGCGATCGCCGCCCAGTGCACAGACCTTGTTTTTGTCACTGATGTTGCGGGGGTGATGGTGGACAATGAGATCCGATCCTCGCTTTGTGTTCGCGAAGCACGGTCACTAATGGGCCGGGGCATTATTCAGGGCGGTATGGTGGCCAAGATGGAAGCTGCCTTTGAGGCTTTGAACCACAATGTGGACCGGGTGCATATCATCCAGTGGCAGGGACCGGCCACCCTTGGCAATATCGTCAACCGGCAGTCAATGGCCGGGACAATCGTCCAGGCATAGGGCTCAGTTAAAAATAACTTCACATTTCAAGCGCCGATCCTTCCTGCCTGGCGGCGTTGCAAAAGGATGCCCGATGGACACCCGCATTGTAAATCTTTTAAGCGAACTGGTCAGCATCAATTCCGTCAACAGCACCCTTTCACAGGGACCCGGCGAAAGCGAAATAGCCCAGTTCATCGGGCAGTATCTCCACGGGATGAAGCTGGATGCCGAAATTCAAGATATTGCCCCCGGCAGATGTAATGTGGTCGCGATGATCCCGGGCGCAGGCCAAAACACATCTTTGCTCTTAAACGGCCACCTGGATACCGTGGGGGTGGAAGGCATGCAGGATCCGTTCACGTTGCGACGCAAAGGTGATCGGCTTTTCGGCCGTGGAACTTATGACATGAAAGGCAGCCTGGCCGTGATGCTGCTTTTGGCCGAGCATTTCACCCGCCATCCTGCCCCTATGGATGTGTGGCTTGCCTTTACGGCCGATGAAGAAGACAAAAGCATCGGCATGGAACATTTCGTGGCCAACCGGCTGCCCGGAATTTGCCCGGCACCTGAGGCTGGGATCATCCTGGAACCCACCGAATTGCAGATCGGCACGTGCCACAAGGGATTCGCATGGTTCGAAATCCAGGTGAGCGGCAAAGCCGCCCATGGCAGCCGGCCGGACGAAGGCGTTGATGCCATCCTGCCGCTAAAAGCCGCCCTGGAGGAGTTAAGCCGTATTCAGGCCGAACTGTCAAAGCTGCCGCCGGACCCCCTGATAGGGCATGCCACATTACATGCCGCCACGGTTTCCGGCGGACACGAACTGAGTGTTATCCCCGCCAGGTCAAAACTTCAATGGGAACGGCGTACCCTGCCGGCAGAATCACAGCAAAAATTGAACCGGGAACTGGAACGCGTTGTGCAAGCTGTCCAGGCAGTGCCCGGCAGCCATGAGGTCAGCGGTCGGGATTTTTTTTCCAGACCGCCTTACAGGGTTGCCGACAATGCGAAAATTTTAAAGCGTCTGCAAAACGGTGCCCCGCAGTCCCGGCCGGTGGGACTTTCGTTCTGGGCGGATTCGGGTCTGCTGGGCACAACGGGCATGGATTGTGTGCTGTTCGGTCCGGCCGGCCACGGTGCCCATGCGGTGGATGAATGGGTAAGCCTGAAAAGCCTTGTCCGCGTTTATGAGATTTTAAAGCAATTGATCCTGGATTACTGAGACCGCTTAGCTGACCTCAACGTCAGGGTTTGGCCGGCCTAAATTGCTTCCAGATATTTTTCAACCGCCCTTCCCAGTCGCTTCGCGCCTTCTTCCAGCTGCGGGGTTTCAAAATAGGATATCCCCAGTCGAGCACAATGATTTACCCCACGGCCCCCGGAAAAATTTTCCCCCGGCTGGAAAGCGACATCGTTCTGCCGGGCAAGCGCCAGTATTTTCTTGATATCCACACCCCGGGCAAATCGCAGCCAGATAAAAAATCCCCCCTCGGGTTGATCAAAACGCACCGAGACCGGCAGATGCTGTCTCAAAGCAGCGCCCAGGGCAAGCATCCGGTGGGCATACGTTTTTTTTAAATGCTCAAGATGCTCATGCTGCAGGCCAAGCTCAATGGCACTGCGCACCAGCGCCGAGGTGAACGGGTTCAAACCGCCGCCGCTGTCGAGCAAACCGCTTTTGACAAAGCGCTCGAGCAAAGCGGGTGCGGCCTGAACCCACCCCAGACGAAGTCCCGGCGCCAAGATTTTTGAAAATGACCCCAGAGACAAAACAGTGCCGTCACCGGCAAAGCCTCCCAGTGGCGACGGTACAGCCGCACCATAGGACAGCAGGTGATAAACCTCGTCAGCCACAATTAAAAAATCGTGCCCCCGGCTCAATCTCACCAATTTTTCCCGTCGTTCGGCGGACAGGATAACACTGGCCGGGTTGTGAAAACTCGGGATGGTATATATAAACACCGGTTTGTGCGCTGCCAGTTTTTCTTCCAGGGCCTCGATAATCAGGCCGTTTTCATCCATCGGCAGACGGATCACCTTGAGCCCATGGTCGGCAAAAATCCGCAGGGCCAGAAAATAGGTGGGGTCTTCCACAAAAATAATATCCCCGGGCCGGGAAAAAAGCGCACAGATCAAATGCAGGCCCAAAGAAGCTCCGGCGGTGACAAACAGCTGCCGAGCATCCACCGGCAGCCCGTATTGTTCACTGAGAAATTTTGCCAGCGCGATCCGAAAATAGCCGTCTCCCTGCTCGTAACCGTAGGCCAGCAGCGAGGGATCCCCCTGACTGAGCCGGTGGGCGGCGGCTTTTTCCATCAACGCCAGGGGCAGCAGCGCCGGTCCGGGCTGCCCGGAGCCCAGATCGATCAACCCGGGCGGCATGTCTATCTGGGCAACTTTTATTTCAGCCATTAAATCTCCTAAATGTTGGCACGTTGCATTCATACCATATGGGAATAATTTAAAAAATGAACATCGAATGAAAAAACCAACGCCGAATTTTGAATAACTATTTTCTTATTCTTTTCAGCGTTTGATTTTTTTACCAATTTCGCTATTGACAAGCAACCTGTTTTTTGCCATATTGCGCTTTGTCTACCATATGAGGATTTAAAACCATGACTCAATGCTGCACCAGCACCCGCATCCGATACCGCCGCCGTTGCCGACCAATGGCCGGGTGTTTTGCGTGCTGGACCTGATGTTATTGA
>JAOZSC010000432.1 GCA_029939875.1 Desulfobacterales bacterium | reverse complement strand
AAAAACGTGTTCCCGGAATCGTCTGCCTGAAGGGCAACCATGAGGACATGCTCGAAAAATATTTAGATGGAACCGACCGGGTTACCTACCTGCTCAACGGCGGCCAGCAAACCCTTGACAGCTACCTGCGCCAACCCGTGCATTCCGGCCCGTACCCGATTCCACCCGACCATCTGCAGTTTTTCAAGTCCCTGCGGCTGTATTACGAAACCGATGAATATATCTTCGTCCATGCCGGGCTGCGGCCCCGGGTGCCGCTGGAAGCCCAGGAAACCGAAGATCTCCTGTGGATCCGGGATAAATTTATTCACAGTAAATACGATTTTAGCAAACGGGTGGTATTCGGTCACACCCCCCTGAGCAAACCACTGGTGGAGCCCAACAAAATCGGTATCGATACCGGTGCGGTATACGGCAAAGAACTGACCTGCGTGCAGCTGCCGGATCTGGAATTTTTTACGGCTTGAGCACCCAACGATCGCTTGACAAACATAATATATTTGACCTAAGTTGAGCGATTATTGAGGGTTATCCGCCTTTGCAAAGTCGCAATGGACAGGGGTCGGCTGGCCGTGTATAATAGGTGATCTATATTGCGAAAACGATTTTGCATTCAAAACGGGATAACCATGATGGGACGCTTTCGAATCATTTTGATTTTTTTGATTGTCTTCAGCTCCGCTGCCGCCATGGCCCAGAGAATGACCGTTACAGCTCCGGTGGCCAATATTCGGTCCGGTCCCGGCACCCAGTATGATGTTCTGTGGAAAGTCGAAAAATATCATCCGGTGTTCGTTATGGAATCGTCCGGGTCCTGGTACCATTTTCGCGACTTTGAAGGTGATCGCGGATGGGTGCACAAATCCCTGGTGGGCAAGACTCCGGCCGTGATCACCAAAAAGGACCTGTGCAATGTCCGTTCAGGGCCCAACTTGCGGGAGTCAATCCTTTTTACCGTTGAAAAGGGAATCCCGTTTAAAGTTGTCAAGCGTAAGGGTCACTGGCTGCAGGTGGAACATGCCGACGGGGATCGGGGCTGGATACACGATTCGCTGGTTTGGTGACGGTTTTCAGGATCGGATTTTTATGGGGTCATGGGAGAAAAGCTGTTGGTTGAAAAAAATCGCCAGGTAATCGCCGGAATCGGCTCAGCGCTGGTTGACATCCTCACCCACGAAGATGATGACTTTTTAGCCCGCACCGATGCCGTCAAGGGGGGCATGACCCTGGTGGACAAAGAACATATTGAGCGGACCTTGGCACTGGTATCCGGCACCCCGCGCGTTGTTCCGGGAGGTTCTGCCTGCAACACAATGCTCGGCGTCGGCAAACTGGGCGGTGCCGCCCGTTTCGTGGGAAAATGCGGCAACGGAGATATGGGGGCCTTGTTTGAAAATGACCTGCGCCGGCACAATGTGGAACCCGCCCTGATGCGATCCGATTCGCCCACCGGCCGCGTTTTGTCCATTATCACCCCGGATGCCCAGCGTTCCATGTTCACCTACCTGGGCGCCTCGGCGGAGATCCGCCCCGAGGACATTTCGCCGGCCTGGTTTGAAGATGCCGCCATTGTTCATGTTGAAGGCTACCTGCTGTTTAATCCGGATTTAATCCAGGCGGCCGTTGCAGCCGCACACACGGCCGGCGCCCGGGTGTCACTGGACCTGGCCAGTTTTACGGTGGTTGAACAGGCAGGGCAGCTGCTGGAAGAACTTGTCGACGCCTACGTGGACATCCTGATTGCCAACGAGGATGAAGCCCGGGCCTTTACAGGGCACACGGATGAACGGCGTGCGGTGCAGGCACTGTCCGAAAAGGCGGATATTGCCGTGGTCAAACGCGGAGCCCGCGGAAGCTATATATCCCACGGGGGCGAGACGATTTCCGTGGAGGCCATGGGCGACGGCCGGGCGGTGGACACCACCGGCGCGGGGGACCTGTGGGCGTCCGGTTTTCTATTCGGGCTGGTTCAGGGTTTTTCGCTGGAGCAGTGCGGTCAACTGGGCTCAGCCTGCGGTTTCGAGGTTTGCCAGGTGGTGGGCGCCAATATACCGGAGCAAGGATGGGAGCGGATCCGAAAATTGCTGGGACAGATGAATGGGACATAATAAAACACGGCAGCATAATGCCGATAATTTTTATGGAGGCTAAATGGCAAAAAAACGCAAAAAAACGCGCAAGGAACTGTTAAAAGAACCCGACGAATTTTTGACTATTTCCGCCAAGCTGATTGGGCTCGCTCGCGAGCATCAGACCCAGTTGGTCTGGGCGTTGGGGGCTATCTTTTTTCTTGCACTGGTGGTTTCCGGTTTTCGCCTGTATTTAATTCGGGCTGAAAGCAACGCTTCGGCCCTGCTGGACCGAAGCGTTGACAAATACCTGCAGGTTAGAAGCAGCGCTGAATCGGAGGCGGCCTACCGGGAGGTGTCCGCTGATTTCCAATTGATTATAGATGAATATGGCCGCCGCCAAAGCGGTAAGCTGGCCCGGTTGATATACGCCAACATCTGCTATGACGCTGGAAAATACAAACAGGCCATTGGACTGTACACCGCGGCGCTGGATGATTTTAAGGACTGGCCGCTGATTTCCAGCCAGATTCTCGGCAGCCTGGGATATACCTGTGAACAGCTGCAGGATACGGCAGGGGCTGTAAACTATTTTGAGAAACTTTCCGCTGTCCCCGAAGCGGTCATGAAAGCTGAGGCCCTGTATCATCTGGGCTGGCTTTACGATAAGCTGGGCCAAACCGAAAAAAGCAACCAGGCGTTCGCCAAAATTCTGACCGACTACCCGGATTACATTTACATCGACCTGGTCAAGGAACGGATGTCCGGTTAACCTTAGTACACAATTTCATAAATACGATAACAGATAAAAAAACTCACCGCCGAGCTCGCTGAGAGCGCTGAGAAAGGCTAAGAAAATATAGGCCGGCTGCGCCGGGAACAGCCAAAGTATTTTGTCTCTCTGCGGTTGATTGAAAAACCTGGAATACGTAAC
>JAOZSC010000431.1 GCA_029939875.1 Desulfobacterales bacterium | reverse complement strand
TCTGAATACTTCTTGCCCAGAATCCGGCGTCCCCTGAAAGTGTCGAAAAGGCGCAGTTCCATGGCAAGCTGGCCGTTCTGGGACCGATACAACCCGGTAATCAGCAGTTCAGCGCCCACCACAGTCCAGTTGCGAAAATTGATCTGGGGCGTCAGAACCCCGTCTTTGTCAGGATTAAAAAGAAAAGCCCCCCGGTCAAGCAGTTTAAAATAGCCGGTAAACTCCAGGCTGGCGGCCAGCAAATCGGCTGCCGCCACGGCTGAACGAGCGGCTTCTGCACCCGTTTGAGCACTTTTAAACAGTGGAATCGCCAGGGGAATTTTCCGTAAAAACGGATTGCTCAAATCGATGTAATCATATGAATCGTCAGAACTCTGGGCGAAACCCGAACCGGAACTGATCAACATACAGGCCACCAAGGTGACGGCCATCCATTTCAGAACCCTCAAGCGCATGCGTATAATCCTGTCATAAATTATTTATTCTAAATTTTCCAAGGACTTTTGTCAATTCAGGTGCAGCCGCATCTTTCATCCAACCAAAGCCTTTATTTGCGAAGTCCTTCCGGGGTGAACCTCAGGGCCACAATAACATACGGTTTTCTGACCCCGGCCGGATGCGGTGAAACCGGATTGGCCTTGATAATCGCCTTGTACGCCGATTCATCCAGGTACCGGTTACCGGATCGCCGGGTGAACCGGATGTCAGTAATTTTACCGTTGGGTAAAACCTTGAATACCATGCGGGTTTCCAACTCACGGTTGTCTCCGCCGAGCTGCTGGGAAAACGCCCAGTGCCGTTCCACCTGAAAAGCCACTTCAACTTTGTAAATATCGATGAGTTCCAGGGTTCGCTTTCCACCGCCCCCACCGCCTCCTCCCTCTGCTGCCGCACCGGTGGCACCCGCAGCCTTTCCGCCGGCAGCCGGCCGGCTGGTTTCGGTTTGTTCTACTTTCTTTTTTATTCGCTCCAGGGCCTGTTTGACGGAGTCGGTCCTGGCTTTTTCAACATTTTTTTTAACCCCGCTGACCGCTGTACGAATCATTTTCTGTCGATCAAGGGTTTTTTTCTTGAGCGACTTTTTGACTTTTCGGGTTTTTTTTTCAGGGGCCAGTGAAACCTGCTTTTGCGGTTTGACAGCCACCGAAGATGGTTTAGGAGCCCGTGTTTTCATTACCGGCGCTTTGGGCTTTTTTATTTCTGCCGGTTTGGCCACCGGCGCCGCCTTGGCAGCCGAGCCGGTTGCCTGCTGCGCAGCACGGGGCCCGGGCAAAGAAACCAGGTTGACATTAATAGCCCCGGGGCGCAGCCTGCGTTTGGGCGCCATATCAGGCAACAGCACCACAGCACCAATGAAAATCAGGTGGACCAAAAGAGAAATCCCGAAATAAAGTACCATGCTACGGGAATTGTTTTCCGGTCCCCGGCGGAGATAGGTTTGGGCATGGGTCTTTTTTGGCATCAACTTTTTGTTTTGCGTGCGTCGCTTATCTTTTTCAGCACAGCAGGCTCGGTTACCATTCCCAGTTGAACAACACCTGCACCTTTGATCTCCGCCATCACCTGCACCACCATTCCATAGGGGATGGTTTTATCCGCTTTCAGGTAGACGCTGCGGTCGGTGCGCCCCTGCAGAATTTTAATCAGCTTTTCGCCCAGGAAATCAACGGTCACCTGATAATCATTGATAAAAATCTGCTGGTTCCTATCAATGGTGATAATCAAATGCTCCTGGTCTGAATTCAGGGGTTTGGCGGTTGCCTGGGGCAGATCAACGTTTACGCCTTGGATCATCATGGGAGCGGTGACCATGAAAATAATCAGCAGCACCAGCATGACATCCACAAAAGGCGTGACGTTAATTTCAGACATGAACTCTTTGCTGTTGCCTCCCAATGTCATCCTTTCCTCCTCTCGATTCTCAAAATGTCACGCTCGATAATATTGAGAAAATCAGCTGAGAAGCTCTGCAGTTCCGACTCTACAATTCGGATTTTATTCATAAAAAAGTTAAACGCGATCACTGCGGGGATGGCGGCTGCCAGGCCTGCCGCCGTGGCCACCAGGGCTTCGGAAATACCGGGAGCCACCACCGCCAGGCTGGCCGACCCGCTCTGCCCGATTCCGGCGAAAGAATTCATAATTCCCCAGACCGTGCCGAACAGACCAATAAACGGTGTGGTGTTGCCGGTGGTTGCCAAAAAGGGAACCATCTGGGTCATGCGCGTCATCTCGGTATTAATGGCCCGGCGCAGGGCACGTTTGACATTATCCATTCCGGCAAATCGCGTGTTGAATTTAAGCTTTTCTTCCCCGTGCCCGGATGGCGCAGAGCCCGGATCGCTGCCGGACTGGCTTGTTTTTTTTAATTCCACGTACGCAATGCGGAAAATCCTCGCCAAAGGACTTCCACGCAGCTGCTTGGCCTTGGAAAATGCATTGGACAGATCACGGCTTTTCCAGAAAAATTCCGTAAATTCCGCGGACTGCCTGACAGCCCGTTTGATATAGCGATATTTGATCAGGATAATGGCCCAGGAGGTGACGGAAAAAAAAAGCAGCAGCAGCAGAATCAATTGGACAACAAGGCCGGCATTGCTGATAATGTGGAGCAGGTCGATGTGAGCAGGCGTCATATAATTTTCCTGTTTTTTTGAAATTAGGAGATTTCACGCAACCACGCTTTTCCGTGGCCAGGCGTTTGATCAAAGACAATGCCAGAAGGCGGCAAGCACCTTCATTATTTTGAGGCAATTTCGGCCTGTTTAGTTATATGAAAACCGAAAAGAAGTGTCAACCTATTTGGATTTTAGGCCAGTCCGTGAACTTTTCGCTTGCCTTGAGCACCGGCGACAACTAAAACAATGTGAAATTAAATGCGAGAATGATATGGTGCCAAAATGAAAAATGCGGATATGAAAAAAATAGCCCGAACTGTGATGGGCACCCAAGATTCTTCTCCAATTTAGTTGGAGAAGAGGATTCAGGGATTCGAGGGGTCAGG
>JAOZSC010000430.1 GCA_029939875.1 Desulfobacterales bacterium | reverse complement strand
CCTGATGGCGGCGGCGGCCGTTGTGATTCTTTAAAAATCTGTACATGGCCACCGGCGTTCCGGAAAGCTTTATCATCAACCGGCAGGGAGTTCTTGTCGAAAAAATTATTGGCCCCCTGAACTGGGCTGCTCCCGAAGTCTTTCGTTTTTTCCGCAAGCTGATCGGCAAGCCATTGCCACGAAGAAATGACTGATAACCGTATTCCGGATCAAATTTTTATGCCATCTATTTGGGGAGAAAAAAATGAAGCAGGAAAAATTTTCAACAGTTAAACCGATAGTGTTAAGTTTGGTTCTATTTGGCGTGATGATTATTTCAGCTTTTGCTGCCGACGGTGTTCCCAGGATAAGCAAGGAAAAACTAAAAACCATGCTCGACAACCCGGATGTGATTATCCTCGATGTTCGCACTGGCGGCGACTGGAAACATAGTGAGTTAAAAATTAAAGGAGCCGTTAGAAACCGGCCGAAACTTTTCGATTCCTGGGCCGATGAGTTTCCACGTGACAAGGTGCTGGTTTTATACTGCGCCTGACCCAACGAGGAAACCAGTGCCGGTCTGGCACGGAAAATGGAAAAGAAGTCGCCGCTGGTATTATAGCTCCGGTTTTTCGGGCGGTAGTCCCTGACAGCGTCACTTTTGCTGACTTTGAGCTGCAGTGTCCTGACTGATCGCAGCCAAGCGTCCCTTCATGGAGGTGTAATAGAAAAATATCTGCAGACCCACCGCCAGCAACAGAAAATCGCGACCGAGCAAAACCCAGGCCGAAGGTGTATAACCCCCTTGAGCGGCTGAAAAACAACCGCAGTCGAACTCATGGCCTCGAACTAAATTGATGGATAAGGCGACAATAAAACCGAGCAGCATGGCATTGATGATCAGGGCCGCAGACCGGGGATAGATGCCGAGGACAAGAGCAAGGCCGGTGGTCAGCTCCACAAAGGGTATGGTAATGGCCATCAGGTTAATCAAAGCGGCTGGAAACAGGTCGTAACCATATATAATTTTGGCAAAATCTGCCGGAGAAAGAATCTTGTGAAAACTGGCATAGATAAATGTCAGCCCAAGTATCCAGCGGGCCGCCAGTTCCACCCAACTATTGGCGGCTATAGATTGCAGAAATTTATTCAACTGGATATCCTTCCGCTTCCCATCCCGGCAACCCGTCGATAAACACCCTTACATTGACAAATCCTGATTCCAGAAGAATCTGCGCCAGATTGTGACTGTCCTCGCAGCTGCGTCCCGAACAATAAGTGACAATGGGTTGCTCGGGCGCATGCTTGCTCAGAAAAGAATCGATCTGCTCATCAAACTGCCCCACAGGCAGGGAAACAGCGCCAGGAATATGACCATCTTCGTAATTTTCGCGCGAACGGGCATCGACAAACAGGGCTGCTCCAGAGTCGTAGATTTGCCGGGCAGTCTTCGCATCATCAATTTCCAGTTCATCCATGACGACATCGTTTTTCGCATTGGCTGTAATCACACCCTCTGATGTGTCCCAGCGCCCCACCAGCGCAATTCCAACAGGGGAAAAAAAGTTGACGGCCAGCGAGAGGCCAACTGCTATCCCCAGCAAAATAGTTATTTCTTTTACCAGTTTTTTCATTAATTGGGGATGTCCATTATTAACGAGATGCCAAAAAAAGCAAAAACCTTAGTGGCGGTAATCTTCACCATGCGTTAGCTCGGGCTTTTGTGTTTTTGATATTTCACACAGGCCGCCGCAGCAGTTTATTTCCTGTCCACGCTCCCATTGCAAGGTGGTGTGTTCGATACTGAAACGATCATGCAGTTCGGCGCTTATTTTTTCGATAAGTTCGTCGTCATCTTCGGCATGGGGTTTGACGAGATGGGCGGTCAGGGCGGTTTCGGTGGTGCTCATGGCCCAGATGTGAAGATCGTGAACGCCGGTAACCCCGGGAAGACCTGCCAGATAGTCTTTTACGGCTTGCGGGTCGATGCCCTCCGGGACGGCATCCATGGCCAGGTTAAAAGAGTCGCGCAGCAGCCCCCAGGTGCCCACCAGGATAATGGCGGTGATGATGAGGCTGACCACCGGGTCGATCCATGTTTTGCCTGTAAGCAGGATCGCCACTCCGGCGGCCACCACCCCCACAGACACCGCCGCGTCGGCAGCCATGTGCAGAAACGCGCCGCGAATGTTCAGATCGTGCTTGCGGCCGGACAAAAACAAAAGAGCGGTGGCGGTGTTGATGACCACCCCGACAGCCGCCACGATGATGACCGTCTGCCCGGCCACCGGGGCCGGATGGCTGAAGCGTCGAATTGCTTCCCAGGCAATGCCGCCCAGGGCCACCAGCAGGATGACGGCATTGAACAGGGCCGCCAGGATAGAAGATTTACGCCAGCCATAGGTGCGCCGCCGGGTGGGTCGGCGCTGCACCAGGTAGGCGGCGCCCCAGGCCAGCAGCAGCCCCAGCACATCGCTCAGGTTATGGCCGGCATCGGCCAGCAGGGCCAGGGAACCGGCCAGGATACCAAAGGTTGCCTCAACGGCCACAAACCCCACGTTGAGCGCCACGCCGATGGCAAAGGCACGGTTGTAATTGGATGGGGCGTGTTCATGATGATGATGGTGCGCCATTTATCGCTTCCTTCTGATTTATCTAAACGCTGCAGCGTTTAGATTTAGCTGTGTTCGGCCGCATGCTTCAGGCTGTTGCGGATCAGGTGCCGGACATGATTGTCGTCGAGCTGGTAGTAGACGATTTTACCTTCCCGCCGGTTGCGCACCACCCGCAGGTTTCGCAAGATCCTGAGCTGATGGGAGACCGCGGATTCGGAAAGCCCGCAGATCACCGACAGGTCGCAGACGCACAGCTGGGCGTGCAGCAGAGCGATAACGATTTTCAGGCGGGTGGGCTCTCCCAGGGCCTTGAAAATAGCGGCGACATCATCGATGACCGCCGGGTCCGGAAAGCGCTTGAAGGCATATTCGACCTGGTCTTTGTGGATGCATTTGTCCTGGCATAAATCCATTTTATC
>JAOZSC010000045.1:3239-11400 GCA_029939875.1 Desulfobacterales bacterium | reverse complement strand
TGGTTGATGTGGTGCAGCAGTTCAATGTACTTGGGATCGAAAAGGTTGTCCACCTGCAGGATCTTTTCAGCCCGGGCCACGCCGTCTTCGGTCAAGACCGCCGTACGGGCCTTTTCATCAAGGGTATAATCGGTATCTGCCTGCAGGCGGGGGATCAGGTTGTTGATCTGGTAATACAAATCGGTAGATTTTTCCGCTGGTCCCGATATGATCAGTGGCGTACGGGCCTCATCGATCAGGATGGAGTCGACCTCGTCCACGATGGCAAAGTTAAGCTCGCCCTGAACCAGGGATTCGCGTTCAAATTTCATATTGTCCCGCAGGTAGTCGAAACCGAACTCGTTGTTGGTGCCATAGGTAATATCGGCGTGGTAGGCTTCCAGCCGTTCGCGATCGTCCAGCCCGTGACAGATGGTCCCCACCGTCAGGCCCAGAAACCGGTAAATGTTGCCCATCCATTCGGTATCACGACCGGCCAGGTAGTCATTGACGGTGATAATGTGCACGCCCTTGCCGGTCAGGGCATTCAGGTATGCCGGCAAGGTGGCGGCCAGGGTTTTTCCCTCACCGGTTTTCATTTCGGCGATTTTGCCCTGATTCAAAACAATACCGCCGATAAGCTGCACGTCAAAATGGCGCATCTTCAGGGTACGCACGGAAGCTTCCCGGACCGTAGCAAAGGCTTCGGGCAAAATACCATCCAGGGATTCGCCCTGTGCAAGGCGCTGCTTGAATGCCGCGGTGCGGGCCTTAAGCTGATCATCACTCATGGCCTTTGTCTCGGGTTCCAAAGCGTTGATGCGCTCCACCATGGGCTGCAGCCGCTTTAACTCCCGCTCGTTTTTACTGCCAAATATCTTGGTTAAAAAATTCATCATCATTGCAGAACAATACCTCCTGAATTGAACGCACCCCCATCATGATTGCGTTTCAAACTACCGGGGGGCTGATTTTATTATAACAGATTTAAGGCCGGCCTCAACAGGAAACCCTAACGTTGCCTAAAAAAAAGAACACTTTTAAAAAATATTAATCATTAATATTGTACAGAATCATGTGGTTATAACCCTTAAACCTTGAGCCCTGAACCTGGTACCGATCATTTAGGATAGAAATAAGCACAATTGAACAGATGTCAAAAACGGACAGGATAAAACGGAAAAAAGCGAGAGGTGGATGGAACTGGCTATGAATGCACCCACCCCCGTTGATTGCAAGTTCCCCACGGCAGGCAAGTGACGGATTCAATTGAGAATGTATTTTTCTGGATTGACCGGGATTCCGTTTAAGCGGACCTCGTAGTGAACATGGGGACCGGTGCTGCGGCCGGTATTGCCCATCAGTGCAATGGGTTCCCAGCGCTTTACCCTGTCACCCCTTTTTTTCAGGGTTTTCGAGCAGTGCCCGTAGCGGGTGACAATTCCATGCCCGTGGTCAATGATCACCGTGGTGCCCAGCAGGCCTTTTTTTCCGGCGTAGGTGACCACGCCGTCGGCGGTGGCCAGGATGGGGGTTCCCTTGCGGGAGGATATGTCAAAGCCCCGGTGGAATTCACGTCGACCGGTAAACGGGGATTTGCGGTAACCGAAACGGGAAGTGATCCAGGATTTTACGCTCCGCGACACCGGACGGATAGCCGGGGTCGAGGCCAGCAGGTTCTGCTGATCTTCAAGGGATTTGAGCAGGGATTCAAACTCCTGCTGCTGATTGACCGAGGCATCATTGAGCTGCTTGATCTGCTCGTGCATATCGCGCATCAGGCTATTGTGCTTGTCTTTGAGCGGGATGCGCGGATCCAGATCTTCGGGGGCCGAACCGCCGATACCGAACATGTTCTCAGAGGTGTTGGTTTTTTCAATATTGGCAATGATGCGGATCTTCTTTTCAAAGCCGTTGAGCGCGATCAATTTTGTTTTTAACGCATTGATCTCTTTGGCAAATTCCTGTATTTGCCGGCGCTGGTGATGGATCTCTTCCAGCTGGCTGGTAATGTACACTTCACGATTTTCGAGGTGGGCGGTGGTTTCCTTCAGGTTATAGTAATCGTAGATAATATAACCGACGAATGTCAGAAAAGCGATGAGCATGACCCCAAGCAGGCGGATAGCGGCTTTGGAGGTGCAAATCTGTTTTACAGGCGCCCCGCTATTGCTGAGTATAACAAAAGAGATTTTCTTTCGCATGATCAAAGGACCTCATCTGAATTTTTCAAGGCTTCGCGACAGCATATATCCGCACTGTCCCAAAGACAGCCTTGAAACCTATGGACAAAAAAACGCCTCCGGGCATACCTTCATCCGAAAGCGTTGAACCTGCTTGCATGCAGTAACCTGGCGGTCCTGGCCTCAACGGCTTTAGACCCATGGTTTTGCGTCGCCATCTTTCGGTGACTTTGCCCTTTTGTAGCTGATTGGTTCAGTTCCAATTTTTTGTTATATTCTGAACTGTTAGTTTTGTCAAGTTATTCACACGATTTGAGCCGAGCATCACGTCTGCCGGCTCAAATTCGTGATCCTTATCAGGCGCGTGCAAACTTCATCAGGCATGTTGCAGCACCCGCTGTCAAAACACAAACTCGAATCCAGTATTATTATCGACAGTTTAGCAAAAAAGACAGTAGCTTTTTTTTGCCTCCAGCTTATCGCTGAGCACGTATATCAAGCAATTCCAAGTCGAAATTTCAATGATTTCAAGGTGTTTTTCATCAGCATAGTAATGGTCATGGGGCCGACACCTCCGGGCACCGGTGTAATCGAACCAGCGATTTCCTTGGCAGCATCAAAATCGACATCCCCCTGCAGGATGGCAATCTTTTTGCCGGTCTTTTCGCTGATTTTTTCTCCCACGCGGTTGACGCCCACATCGATGACACAGGCCCCGGGCTTGATCCATTCCGGTTTTACCAGCCCCGGGACACCGGCAGCCACAATCAGGATATCCGCGCGTTTGCAATGGAACGCCAGGTCCCTGGTGCGGGTATGCACCACGGTCACCGTGGAGTTGGCCCCCGGGCCCTTCTGGAGCATCATGTTGGCAATAGGTTTGCCCACGATGTTGGAACGGCCCACCACGACCACCTCAGCTCCGCTGGTCTCCACGCCTGCGCGAACGATCATCTCCTGGATACCTGCCGGGGTGCAGGGCGGAAATTTGACTTGATCACCACCGATCATCAATCGACCGACGTTAACAGGGTGAAATCCATCCACGTCCTTATCCGGATCGATGGCATTGAGCACCTTTTTTTCATTTATGTGCTTGGGTAGCGGGAGCTGAACCAGAATTCCATGAATGCCGTCGTCATTATTATATTTTTCGATCAGGGCTAAAAGATCTTCCTCGGACAGATCAGGCGACTGGCTGTCCTGAATTTCATGAAAACCCACCCGATGGGCGGTTTTGATCTTCAGCGTGACATAGGAAATTGAGGCCGGGTTTTCGCCGACCAGAATCGTGACCAGGCCCGGAACGACTCCGTATTTTTCCTTGATTTGAGCCACCTCGGCGGTAATTTCCTCCAGAATCTCCTCGCGAATATCCGTGCCCTTGATTAACTTTGCCGTCATTTTACGCCTCCTTATTTGATGAATTATATGTATCGCAATTTCTACAACGAATATCTATCATGGCTCAGCAATACCCCAACCCGGATAAACCGAAAAAATTGCCACAAAGGCCCAAAGACACTAAACAAAACGATTTGCTTTAATTTATCTTTGTGTTTTGGTGCCTTGGTGGCGAAAATATTTTGCCATAAAATGCAAAGAAATAACTATTAAGAATCTAATTGACCATTTAGGGTGATAATTTGATACAAATTTTCTTTAATCCATTGAATCCTTGATGTCAAGCCATGAGAATCAACTTTGATATAGATCTGTCTGATTATCGAAACTATCTGACCTTACAGCGGGAACGGGACCGTGTGCAACCCGGTGGTTTCATTAAGGCCCAGCATGATGTTCATATTTTGTACCGCCTGGCCGGCAGCCCCTTTCACGAGGTTGTCAATGGCCGACATCAATACCAGCCGATTGTTGGACGCATCGAATGCGAACCCGATGTCGCAAAAGTTTGTATGACGAACGTGCAGTGTATCCGGCGGCCGGTTCTCCGGGCACAGCCGGATAAAAGTACATTGAGCATAAGCGGACCGGTAGCAGTCGGCAACGTCAGCCGGCTTCATGCTGTGTGCCGGCGTCGCGTAAATGGTGGTCTGCATGCCGCGGGTCATGGGAACCAGGTGCGGTACAAAAGTAATCGATATCGGCTTGTTCGCCTGTTGGCTCAACACCGCGTTCATTTCCGGATTATGGCGGTGGGCAGCCACCTTGTATGGCTTAAAAGATTCGTTGGCTGCGCAGTAATGGGACGCCATCGCCGGAGAACGGCCGGCACCGCTGACCCCGGATTTAGAATCGGCCACCAAGCTGCCGGTATCCAGCAAGCCGGCTTTGATCAGCGGGATGAGCGGCAACAGCACGCTGGTGGGATAGCACCCGGGATTGCCGACCAGTTCTGCGGTCCGGATCTGCCCGGCATAGATTTCGCTCAAACCGTACACGCTGGTGGTCAGGTATTCTTTGGCGGTGTGCGGCTGGTACACCGACTCATAGAGCGCGGCATCATGGAAACGAAAATCTGCCGACAGGTCGATTACCCGCTGGCCGCGTTTTAACAGTTGCGGTACAAATTCCATTGGAATGCGGTGAGGAAGTGCCATAAACACAATGTCGGCGGCCTGACTCACACGATCCGCATCATAGGCTTCACAGGTCAAGTCCACCACCCCGCTCATGGCCGGGTAGACCCTATCGAATTTTTTCCCGACAAACTGGCGGGAGGTGAGCATCGTCAACTGCACCCGGGGATGGCCGGCCAGTATTCTTACAAGCTCCGCACCGGCATACCCGGTGGCGCCCACTATGGCAACTCGGGTCATGATTAAAGGCTTCCTTTCCCAACTCAAAGTCAACCTTAACGTCGCAACGCCGGGGTTACATTAAATATTGCAAACGTTGAGGTTACCTTAATGTTGGTCGCGGGTGAAACAAGGCAGGCATATCAGGAAACATCAATGGCTGCAACCAAATTCGGAAGTAATCGTGAAATGAAAACAAGTGGCGAAAGCAGGGATTATCCGGCGGCACCAATTGCGCGGCACTCGGCGGCCGGCATCCTGGATTTTTCGGCAGGAAATATTTTCAAATCGACATTTATCTGGTATAATGAATTGATTAAAAAAAGGAGCCTCTTTTATGCCGATTTACGAATACGAACATTTGAAAGCACCCTGCAGCCTGGGAAAGGTGTTTGATTACCGGCAGTCCATTGACGCCCGGCCCTTGACCACCTGCCCCCGATGTTCAGAGCCGGTACGAAAAATTATTTCCCGCACCAACATCAGCTGTCCAAAAACCAACAGCGAGCTGCGTGATCTGGGGTTTACGAAGCTGGTCAAACGCGATGACGGCGTCTATGAGAATGTAACGGCCCGCAATGGTGACAGCCGCTACATGGTCAACGGCAAACCCGAAACCATCCCGGATCTGAGCAAAACCATTAGCGACTAACTCCCTGTCCTCCATAAATGGCCTTTTTTCCGCTGCGCTGCGTTCTCCGCAAGTTTTGCAGCTGTGACGTACGTAAAGGCTGGAAGGCCAGGATGCTGGGAAGCTAATGGCACTCCCCGCCGAAGGCGGAGTTTCCTGGCTATTTTGTCAAATTAACCACCAGAAAACCTGCGTTTTTTCTCCAGATAAACAGGTTGGCCGCCTCGCCGTTTTTAATCTTGCGCACGATGGCCGCATAATCCCCGGCGGATTCAATCGACTGGTGGTTGATCTCCTTGATGATGTCGCCGACCTGAACACCGGCCGCGGCCGCCTTGCTGCCGGATTCCACACCCGTCACGATTACGCCGCCTGTCTGCCCAAGATTGAAGCGCTGGGCCATTTCCGGTGTTATATCCGTGACCCGCAGGCCCAGCTGCTCTTCCGGCTGCTGCCTGGGAACCTGTATGGAGGCCAGTCTCTTGTCATCCCGTTTGCCAATTTTGACAGTAAATGTTTTTTTTCGGCCTTTGCGAAAAATTTCGATCTTGGCGCTGTCACCGACTTTCAGTCCGGCAACCAGGGCAGTCAACTCGTGGCTGCTTTCCACCTTGTGATCATCGATTTCAAGAATAATGTCCTTGGGCTGAATTCCGGCCGCATCGGCGGGATCCCCCTTGAAAACATCGGCCACCAGCACGCCTTTGCGGTCCTTGAGTCCATAGTACTCCGCCATTTGCCCGGTGAGATCCTGGATCGCGACCCCCAGCCATCCCCGGGTGACTTCGCCCTGGGATTTCAACTGGGCAATAATATCTTTGGCCATGTTGACGGGAATGGCAAATCCGATCCCCTGTCCGCTGGCAATGATGGCGGTGTTGATACCGACGACCTTACCCGCCATGTCAATCAGCGGTCCCCCGCTGTTGCCCGGATTGATGGAAGCGTCGGTCTGGATGAAATCATCATAAGGACCGGAGCCGATCACCCGGCCTTTGGCACTGACGATTCCGGCCGTCATCGTTCGTTCCAGGCCGAAGGGGCTGCCGATGGCGACCACCCACTGACCCACTTTAAGCTCATCGGAATTGCCGAATTCAACCACCGGAAAGCGTTTTTTCGATTGTATCTTGAGCAGCGCCAGGTCGGTGTTGGGATCGCGTCCGACGACTACGGCATCGAACTGTTCATCGTCGCCCAGTTTGACTTTGATCTGGTCGGCATCTTCAATCACGTGGTTATTGGTGACCACATAGCCTTCCCGGTCGATGATAAACCCCGATCCGAGGCTGGGTTGTTTGTATTCGTGCTGCTTGTTTTCACCGAAAAACTTCTCAAAAAAATCATTGAAAGGGCCCTGTCGTCCCCACGGATCCCGCTGAAAATGCCGAAATACCGGCCCGCCCCCCTTGATGGTCTTCACTGTCCGGATGTTGACAACCGCCGGGCTGACAGTTTCGGCCAGCCGGCTGAAACTTGCCGGCACCATGATTTCATCTGCTGATTTGGCCAGCACCTGCGAGCTGCCGTTAAAAACATCGGCAAAAAACCAGCCGCCGGATAAAATTAAAAAAACGATAACTGTTTTCAAGACAATGTTATTTCTGACAAGTTTTGGTGTTCCCATGGTGGGGATTCTCCTTTCGTGTACGAAACTGGACTTCAGCACAACCCTGCGCGAGAATATCAGCCAATCGTCGGTGCCCCGGATTGTCCCTAAAAAAACAGCGGCAGAACCGCTTGCAATTCCCTTAACGCGCAATATAATATATAATACCGAAAATGATCGGTTCAAGGTTGATGGTCTCGTAAAAAGTCCGAAAAATGCCCCCGGCAACCGGTATGCACCTTGACAGACAGTTCTATATCATTTATATGCACTTTCTCCAAATCTTTGAAGACCGGGCTGGTCACCGGCAATGGCGAACCGACGGCGAATATTTAAGGAGACGCACATGATCCAGGTTGAAAACCTAACCAAGTATTACCATGACTTTTGTGCGGTGGACCAGATCAGCTTCAACATCCGGCAGGGGGAAATCCTCGGCCTGCTGGGCCCCAACGGTGCCGGGAAAACCACTACCCTACGCATGTTGACCGGGTTTCTGCGGCCCACCTCCGGCGACATCTCTATTAAAAACTACCGCATCGGGAACCAGACGCTGGAGATAAAAAAAATTCTGGGGTACTTGCCGGAATCCGCCCCTTTGTACCACGACATGCTGGTTTACGACTACCTGGATTTTGTGGCCGCCATTCGCGAAATCCCCGGCAACCGCAGACGGGAACGAATTCGCAGCCTAGCCGACCTGTGCGGCATCAATGAGGTCATGCATCAGCCCATTGGCGAGCTGTCCAAGGGCTACAAGCAGCGGGTCGGCCTGGCCCACGCCATGATGAACGATCCGGAAATCCTGATCCTCGATGAACCCACCTCCGGCCTGGATCCCAACCAGATTGCCGAAATCCGGCAGATTATCAAACGCATCGGCAAGGAGAAAACCATCATCCTTTCCACCCATATTTTAAGCGAAGCCGAGGCAACCTGCGACCGCGTGATAATTATCCACCGGGGAAAAATTGTAGCCGACGGCAGCACCGAGGGCCTT
>JAOZSC010000045.1:0-3229 GCA_029939875.1 Desulfobacterales bacterium | reverse complement strand
ATCAACCAGATACGCCAACAGCAGATGAAACGCAAAGAATCCAGCGGCGACAAAATAAATATCCATCTTTGCCTGCAAAACACCGACTTCAACTCCGTGGAGGCCGCCCTGTCGACCATCAACGGAATTACAGCCGTCCGACGCAGTGAGGACACCGATGCCGGTCTATGTGTGCGGCTGGACTGCCGCCCGTCCGGAGATGTCCGGGCGGACATTTACCACAAGATCAAACAAACGGACTGGATCCTGCTGGATTTTCACCAGCAGGCCCAAAGCCTTGAAACCGTCTTTCGCGAGCTGACCATGGAGAGTGATTAATGGGACATGCCATCCACATCTTTCAGAAAGAATTCCGGGCGTATTTTGTTTCTCCGATTGCCTATATCGTGATCGCAATTTTTCTGCTGGTCACCGGCTGGTTTTTTTTCACCACTTTTTTTCTGTTCAACCAGGCCAACCTGAGAAACTTTTTTACATTGCTGCCGCTGGTTTTTTCCTTTGTCATCCCGGCCGTCACCATGCGGCTGTTGTCCGAAGAGCTCAATATCGGCTCCTATGAAATTTTGCTGACCCTGCCAGTGACGCTCACTGATGTGGTACTGGGGAAATTTTTTGCCGGTGTTGCCTTTGTCGCCGCCATGCTGGTGCCAACGCTTGCCTATCCGACTACCGCAGCACTGCTTGGCCAGCTCGACTGGGGACCGGTCGCGGGCGGCTATCTCGGCGCCCTGCTGCTGGGAGCCGCTTTTTCCGCTATCGGGTTGTTTGCCTCCGCGCTGACCCGCAACCAGATCATCGCTTTTATCATCGGCATGGCCATCTGCTTTGCCCTGACACTGATCGACAAGATGCTTTTTTTTCTGCCGCGCTCGCTGCTCGGAGTTTTTGCCTACCTGGGTGCGGACTTTCATTTTCAAAATATTGCCAAGGGAATCATTGATTCCCGGGACATTGTTTACTTTCTGAGTATTTGCTTTGTCGGACTGTATGCGGCCCGTCTGGCCTTGCAGGAAAAGTACTAGTAAGGAGAGCTCAATGGGTGGTAAAAACAAAACGGGCAAATATGTCAAGTTTGCCGTTTACCTGGTGGTTGTGATACTGATCAATATTGCCGGCATCACATTGTTTTTCAGAATTGATCTGACCGCCAACAAGCAGTACTCACTGGCGCTAGCGAGCAAAAAAACGGCCGCCGGATTGTCCGAGCCTTTGACCATCAAGGTCTTTTTTACGCGGGATCTGCCCGCTCCCCACAACAACACCGAGCGCTACCTTCACGATCTGCTGAAGGAATATGCCGTCTATGCCGGCAAATATTTCAACTACCGCTTTTACGATGTCAGCCCCGAGGAGGGTGACGTCACGGAAAAAACCCTCGAAAACCAAAAATTGGCCAACAACTACGGCATTCATCCCGTCCAGATTCAGGTGGTGGAAAAAGATGAGATCAAATTTCAAAAAGCCTATATGGGCCTGGTGCTGATTTACGGGGATCTCATCGAACGCATCGGCACGATTTCCTCGATCAACGGGCTGGAGTATAAGCTGACCACCACCATCGAAAAAATGAAACACAAAATCGGCGTGCTGCAGAATCTGCCCGGAAAAATCGACATCAAACTGTTTCTGTCTACCTCCCTGCAACGCGTTGCCCCCCTGATGGGGCTGAAAAACCTGGACGCCATGGGCGGTCAGATCGAAATCATCGTTGACCGGCTGAACCGGAAAAATTACGACCGGCTGCGTTTTGAATCGGATGCCCCCGCCGGGGAGCAGGAAATTGCGGCCCTTGCTAAAAAATACAACCTCATGGCCCTTTCCTGGCCGGCGATTGCCAAGGACAATATTGCGGCCGGGAAAGGGGTCATCGGTCTGGTTATGGTGTACGAAAAAAAATCATTAACCATCCCCTTGCTGCAGGTAATCCGCCTGCCGCTGATCGGCACCCAGTACCAGCTAGCCGATCTGGGCCAACTGCGGGAAGCCATCGACAGCGGCGTAGAACGACTGATCAATATCAATGAGGACCTGGGATATCTGGCCGATCATGGGACCCTGAACCTTACAGGTATGGTGCCAGGCGCTCCCGGCCGGCAGGCACCGGACGCCGCCACCAATTTTCACAGCCTGGTTTCTCAAAATTACACGCTCAAAAACGTGGCCCTAAAAGACCGCGATATTCCGCAAAGCCTGAATTGTCTGGTAATCGCAAAACCGACTGAAAAATTTTCAGACTACGAACTGTTTCAGATCGACCAGTTTCTCATGCAGGGAAAAAATCTGGCCCTGGTTCTGGAACGCTTCAAAGAAGTCATGCCGCCCGGCCAGCAGGGCATGGGACGCCCGCCGGTCTATATGCCGCTGGATACCGGGCTTGAAAAACTTCTGGAATATTACGGCGTCCGGATCCAGCAATCCTATGTTCTGGACAAAAATTGCTTCCGGCAGGAAATGTCAGCCCAGTTCGGCGGCGGCGAACAGCCGATCTATTATGCCCCGATGATTAAAAACCGCTTTATCAATAAAGAGCTCGCGTTTATGAAAAACATCAAGGTACTGGTGGCGCTGAAAATTTCGCCGCTGGAGCTGCTGTCCGAGGCCGTTGATAAAAACGCCGTAAAAGCCTACCGGCTGTTTGCATCGTCCGAAAAATCATGGCTAATGCGCGACCGCATCAATTTCAATCCCATGTTCATCAAACCGCCGCCGTCAACCGAGGACATGCACAGCTACCCGCTGGCCTACCTGCTGGAAGGTGAATTTCCCAGCTATTTTGCCGACCGGCCCCGACCGGTAAAAGCGGTCAGCGCTGAAAAAAAGGCCGATGCGAATAACAATGACACCGACAAAGACGATGCCGACAAGCAGTCGCAAATCGATCTTTCCCGTATCCAGCGCCAGGGCCAGTTTCTGGCCAGGGGCAAAGCGGCTAAAATCTTCATCATGGCTTCGGCGGACATGTTGAAAAACAATGTGCTGGATGCCGAGGGCAAAGGCGCCAATTCCATTTTTATCATGAACGTGCTGGATTATCTCAACGACCGGGAAGACATGGCGGTTTTGCGCAGCAAAGAGCAACGGTTCAACCCACTGGAAGACACCGCCCCGGGGACCAAGACCTTTGTCAAAGCCTTCAACATTGCAGGACTGCCGGTACTGGTGGTGCTGTTTGGCCTGGGCGTCTGGTTTAAACGCCATACCCGAAAAAAACGCATCCGGATGATGTTTG
>JAOZSC010000429.1 GCA_029939875.1 Desulfobacterales bacterium | reverse complement strand
CTCAACGGCGCAGGGGAAAAATCGTTTGTGGCCGGCGCGGATATCACCGAACTGGCGACCTTTAATTCGCTGCAGGCCAAACATTTTGCCGCCAGAGGACACGCCATTATCAACAAGCTGCAACAGCTGCCTATTGTCGTGATTGCAGCCGCAAACGGATTTGCCCTGGGCGGCGGTACTGAAATTTCCATTGCCTGTGATTTTATTTATGCCGCGGACAGCGCTAAATTTGGACAGCCCGAAATCAATCTCGGGCTCATCCCCGGATTCGGAGGCACCCAGCGGCTGCCGCGGCTGATCGGCACCAATATGGCCAAAGAACTGATTTTCACCGGCAAAATGATTTCCGCCGATCAAGCCCTCCAAATCGGGTTGGTCAACCGGGTGGTGCCCGCCGACAAGCTGATGGAGGAAGTCATGAAAATTGCCGGTCAGATTGCCGCCAAAGGAAGAGTTTCCCTGCGCGAAGCCAAACAGGCTGTAAACGCCGGCATGAATGTGGACCTGGCCTCCGGATGCGGTATTGAAATCGATGCCTTTGCCATTTGCATGGCCAGTTCGGATTCCAAGGAAGGCACCGGTGCTTTTCTGGAGAAGCGCAAGGCTCAATTCACCGGAAGCTTGACGCAATAGGCGCAGGACGCAGAGGGCATAGGGCAGGGCGCATGGCGTAAAAGACATGAATGGGAAAAAATCGGGTTAATTGATGGATAAAAATAAAGCCTATTTTCAACTGGCATGGGGCATTGCGCTGGTTCTGATGGGGATCACTTTTTCTTTGCACATTCCCGAGCTGGTGCCCAAAATCAAAACCTTCGAGAATTTTGCTTCTGTCATCGGGTTCATTTATTTTTGTTTGTACCTGCTAGCATGTCTGCTTATTTTCGGTGGTGCCCGAAAGATCTTTGAGCAGGCCAGAAAGCTCAGAGGCTAAGAGACTTGTTAATGCTTCCGCCATGCAGGGGGCATTTTCATTTTTGTTCTGTCTGCTGAAATTTTTCCAGTTGGCGCTGGTAGTAAGGCCGATTTTTTTTCGCCAGCAACAGGGCCTGCCGGCTGGCTTCAACGGCCTGGGCAACCATTTGATTTGCAAAATAGCTTTGCGCCAGGGTGTCCCAGATATGCGGCTGATGCTCAAGCCTCACCGCCAGCCTGGCCAGCGCCACCGCGCGCTGCGGGTCCCGAATGCCCGGATCTTCGCATGTGGCGTACAACCAGGCCAGGTTATTGAGCACCTGGGCATTGCCCGGCTTCAGAGCCAGTGATTTTTCATAGGCATCTCGGACGCCGGCGTAATTTTTGCTGCTGTAGTAGATGTCGCCCAGCAAACTGTATAAATTCGGGTTGTCAGGTGATTTTTCAAGCTCCCGCGAGATGACTTTTTCCAAAAATCGATTGTTGATGCGGTCTCCAAGGGCTCCGACATTCAGATGATAGCCTATCATGCCCAGCAGTAACAAACTTCCCAGATAAACAGCGATGGCCTTTTTTACCTTGCTGTCCTGACGGACGATCCAGGATGCATCGCCTTCGCATTTGTATAGATAGTCGATGCGTTGCTGAATACTGAAGTGATGCCAGTTGGGCCTGTCCGCCGACTGACCGCTGGTGGCCGCAATTTTTTCCAGCGTGGATATCAGCGGTCGAGCGCTATCGAACAGGGTAAAGACGTAAGCATCGGCCTGACGTTCAAAGTTGCGCATGAAAAATCCAAAGATAAACCGGAAATAAACCAGAAAAACGCAGATAATCACCACGCTGAATATTGTCGAAACAACCGTTGACTGACTGAATCCGGTTTTATTGATCAGCCAGTAAACGGGTTCGGCATAGAGGATCGCCAGTACGATCAAATCGAAGATGACATAGGACAGCAGCATATAGCCGACAAAAAAACCCAGGTAAAACAAGAGGTGATTTTTTTTGATATGTCCGATTTCATGGGCGATGACCGCATCGACCTCTTCGGGCTCCAGCAATTGCAGCAGGGCAGGGGTGACCAGAATATAGCGAAATTTTTTTACCAGCCCCATCACACCAGCGGTGAGCATACTACCGCCGAAAATGGGCCAGTACAGGATATCGGCATAGGCCATCTGGGCCCGTTGACACAAGCTTTCGATTCGGCTGCGGTAATAGCCGTCTTCCAGGGGTTTGCAGCGCCAGAATTTTTGGATCAACGCCGGTCCCATGATCGACACGCCAAAGAGAAAAAAAAGGAAATAGATAATTTCGCCCTCGGTGGTGTTCAAGAAATGGCGGGGAGCCTCAAAGGGCAGTGCCTCAATGAGATCCGCAATTCCGGACAGCAGCAACCAGGGCAAAAGGACGGGAATCGATAACGAAATCTGGGATCCCACGTATGTACGCCTGGAAATATCAGCAGCGTATAGCTTTTGATACGAACCGTAGGCACAGGCCCACACAATGGCCAGGTAAAATATGAACAGTGTCAAAAACAGCAGCGCCAGCAAGGTGGGAATCGTTGAAAAAGGCACCGTACCGATGAGAAAAGAAGAAAGATTTAGCCCGTAAATATCAATGGCAAACAGAAAAATCGCCAGAACGGATTGGCGCAGCACGGTGGCATTGAACTGATGGTCGAGCTGCAGGTAATTTCCCCTTGTAATCCGTTTTTCAATCCGCTGAAATTGAAGGCGGGTCACCAAAGAAAAGATCAGAACCAGGCTGAAAAAAAGCGTCACCGCTTCAACGGCGGTAAAATTGGCTTCTTCCGAAGGCTGATAGGTCAGGTAAATGAGCAGGACAAGGATAAAGTATATGAAGTTTCCGAACATAAAAAAGTGCCTAAAGTGCTTAAAATGCCTAAAGCGCGCCAAACTCAAGGCACTTTAGGCATTCTCTATTTGCGGCCGTTTCCCACTCAGGACGCTGATTTCCGATAATATCTTTCTTTTTCGCTGTAAATGCAGCCGCAGTATTGCTGGCGATACATTCCCATTTTTTTGAAGCTTCAATGCCCTGTTTCCAGCCCCTGCGAAAATCCTCATAAAA
>JAOZSC010000428.1 GCA_029939875.1 Desulfobacterales bacterium | reverse complement strand
AAAAGTGTTAAACCATCTCTCAACATTTCATGCCTATTCGTTTTTTAGAACGGTTTTTACATTTCCGTTACATTTCCGTCACATTTGACGGTTCCTTTATTCGATCCGCGAACTCGCCTATAGCGAGTTGAACGCTGGATATTCGTCTGTTCTCTTTTTTCATTCAACATTCGACGTTGGATGTTCGGCGTTCATTTTTTTTGTTGTCCCCGGATCGACAGAGCCTTTCCGGGTCCTCCACCATCGGTGGAGCGTTTAGATAGAACTAAGATTTTAATACAGATTCCAAGCCAGGGTTTTTCACCGATGCCATCATCCCGAAAAATCTCCATGGACAAGCTGATCGATCAGTATCTGAATTTTCTGCTGATTGAAAAAGGGCTTTCCAGGGCTACCCTGGAATCCTACAGCCGTGATATGGCCCGCTACCGGCAGTTCCTGGAAAAAAACGGTGTTCACGGCCTTGCTGGAACCGATACGGCGTTGATTTTAAAGCACATGATTGCCCTGCGAAACGAGGGCCTGGGCGCGCGGTCCAGGGCCCGCCACCTGGTTTCGATCCGGGGGTTGTACCGTTTTCTGGTACACGAAAAAATCATAGCCCACGATCCGTCCCGGCTGATTGATCTTCCAAAATTATCCCTGAAACTGCCGGGGGTACTGTCAGTGGATGAAGTTTCCCGGTTGCTGGCTGCGCCTGACACCAACCGGCCCGTGGGCGCCAGGGATGCCGCCATGCTGGAACTTTTATACGCAGCAGGGCTGCGGGTCTCAGAGCTGGTCAATCTGAAGCTGCAAGATATCAACCTGGAGGCCGGCTTTGTCAGGGTGCTGGGAAAAGGATCGAAAGAACGGGTGGTGCCCATCGGGATGTACGCTAAAAACAAAATCAATTTTTACATTGAAAATTCTCGAAAACTAATTATAAAAAACCAGGTCAGCCCGCACCTGTTTATCGCCCGGGGAACAAAGCCCATCACCCGTCAGGGCTTCTGGAAGCTGCTGCGTCGTTACGGCATCCAGGCCGGGCTTAAGAAAAAAATTACGCCCCACAGTTTGAGACACTCCTTTGCCACTCATCTGCTGGAAAGAGGCGCCGACCTGAGAGCCGTACAGGTGATGCTCGGGCATGTGGATATTTCGACAACCCAGATATATACCCACGTCGCCCGGGAACATCTAAAAAAAATGCACGTCAAATATCATCCGCGGGGATGACAGATGCAAGAGGAGACACCGCGTGAACATGCAGACTTTAAATACCGCCCCCCAGGGCTGGTGGCAACCGAACGGCAGCCGATTTGAAACCGGACAGCGTGCCCTTGACGAGGCGCTGTTACAGGTCAGTCGTCCGATTTTCCTGATCCGCCGCAATGACAGTATAGGCGTCTGCCAGCAGGGATCCATCACCATCGGCAAGGATAAACCGGACAAGGCCGATATCCGGCCTCTCATCGGCTACGCTGCCGCGCTGCACCCGCAAAACCTTGGAGATGCCGCTTTTAAAAAAGCTTACAACCTACGCTATGCATACCTCGTCGGGGCCATGGCCAACGGCATCACATCGGTTAAAATGGTTGAAGAATGCGGTCGTGCGGGGATGATCGGTTTTTTCGGCGCCGGCGGTCTTTTGCCCGCTGAAATCGAAACCGCCGTCGACACCCTCCAACAGCGCATGGAATCGCTGCCTTTTGGATTTAACCTGATTCACAGCCCGACGCATCCCGAACTTGAGCAGGCCACGGTGGAGCTTTACCTCAGACGAGGGGTAAAACTGGTCAGCGCATCGGCCTATCTGGATCTCACCGCCGCCCTGGTCTACTACCGCATCCAAGGTATCCACCGGGATAGCAGCGGAAAGATTGTCTGCCCCAATCGGGTGATCGCAAAAGTATCGCGCATCGAAGTTGCGAGCAAGTTTTTTGCCCCGCCGCCGGAAAAACATCTGAAGCAATTGGTCAACCGGCAGTTGATCACCACCGAGCAGGCCGCCCTGGCGTCCACCATCCCCATGGCGGATGCCTTGACCTGTGAAGCCGATTCCGGCGGCCATACCGACAACCGTCCTGCCATCACCCTGCTGCCGACCATGCTGGCCCTGCGTGATGAATTGACGGAAAAATACCACTACCCTGAACCCATGAGTGTCGGTCTGGCCGGCGGAATTGCCACCCCCGGCTCCGTTGCTGCGGCTTTTGCCATGGGAGCAGCTTACGTGCTTACCGGCTCCATTAACCAGGCCTGCATTGAAGCCGGCACCTCGGATACAGTCCGCCGTATGCTGGCCGAAACCGCCCAGGCCGATGTCACCATGGCCCCTTCGGCGGACATGTTTGAACTGGGAGTTAAGCTTCAGGTGCTCAAGCGCGGGACCATGTTCGCCCTGCGGGCGGGGAAACTTTACGAGCTTTATTCCCGGTACCTGAGCTATGAACAAATCCCGCAGGACCAGCGACGGGTACTGGAACGCGATCTTTTCCGATGCAGCTTCCATGAGCAGTGGGAACAAACCCGCAATTTTTTCGCTCCTCGCGACCCATCCCAGATAGCCCTGGCGGAAAAAAATCCCCGGCACAAAATGGCCCTGGTGTTTCGCTCCTACCTGGGACGCTCTGCCACCTGGGCCACCTCCGGGGATTCATCGCGAAAAATTGACTACCAGATATGGTGCGGTCCGGCCATGGGCGCTTTTAACCAGTGGGTTAGAGGATCCTTTCTTGAAGGGTGCGAAAACAGAAAAACCGTCACCGTGGCCATGAACCTGTTGTTCGGTGCCGCGGTGATGATGCGGGCAAACGGACTGCGCCACCAGGGCGTCACTCTGGACCCGTCAGTCGGCAGATTTTATCCCCTGGAGCTGGAAAAAATTATGCAGTTGATATAGCGCTTGTCATAAATATGTTCCGTTTGCCAGATTTCCTAACAGGAGAAAATGCAATGTGTAACAGACTGAAATTATTTCAAACATGACAACCGCTATCGCAACGTTATTCTGACAAGCGCTCTATTTGCTAC
>JAOZSC010000044.1 GCA_029939875.1 Desulfobacterales bacterium | reverse complement strand
ACCCCATGTACTCAAAATTCTCACCTGGGGAGGACTGCGCGGCGGAATATCGGTGGCCATGGCCCTGTCGCTGCCGCCGGGACCGCACCGGCAGGTCATTCTGGCAGCCACTTACGTGATTGTGGTTTTTTCCATCATTGTTCAGGGACTGACCATCGGACGCCTGGTGCGCTTCAGCCGACAGCACTGACCGCCAGACTCCGTGCCAACCGATGGTTGCGTTCTTGCGAATGATTTGGTAAATAGGCGCAAAACATAATACGGCAATAGCTATTCAAACATAATCTGGTTCGGTTACAAAAATGGGATTGCGAAATTTCTTTTCAGCCAAGGACCCTGAGGATTACGACCAAAAAGGTGATGCCTTTTCCGAAAGCGAAAAATGGGGCAAAGCCAAAGTTGAATACGAGCGGGCCCTGCAGCGTCTGGATAAAACTGCCCCCTGGGATGACGGCTACCGTCAAAATCTGCGGGAAAAAATACAGCGTTGCCGGGAAGCCCTGGCGCTGGAGCACCGGCAGACGGCCGCTGATCTGATGGAAGCCGGCCATTACGAGGATGCCGACGGCTTCATCGAACTGGCCCTGGAGCTGACCGAAGACGACCGGCTGCAAGAGACGCTTGAAAAAATGCGGCAGTCCCTGGCGGCGGCCGAAACCGAAACCAGCGAAATTGACCTGGCCGATATCGCCGGGATGCAAAGCGAGCCGATTGAACAACCGCCGATTGAAGAGCAGGACGATGACCATTTCAGGGCCCTGGTCGGCACACTGCCCGACGATGTTCAGGCTGCCTATCGCAGTTACGGGCAAACATTTAAAACCGGCTACCTGGCGTTGAACCGGGGCGAGTTTGAGGCGGCTGAGCAATATCTGTCCCGGGCCATGGAAGAAAACGCGGACCCGCACAGCTATATCCCCCTTGAGCTGGCCAACGCCTGTTTGAACATGGGCGACCCTGATCGAGCGCGCGATCTGCTGGAAGCATTTCTGGACCACCACCCGGACGCACTGCCGGCTTACCAGCTCCTATGTGAAATTTTCTGGGAAACCGGTGCATTTGAGCAAGCCGAGGCGCTGCTTTCTTCCCTGCCCGCTGAACTGTCACAATCCGTGGCCGCCTGCCTGCTGCGCGGAGAGACCCTTTACCAGGCACAGAATTATGCCTTAGCAAAATCCTGGTATCGTGATTTTTTAAAAACTTACGGCTGGGACGAATCCATTGCCCGGGAGCTGGCCAAAACCCATGAGGCCTTAAACGAAATGGCCAACGCCCGCAATCTCTACCTGCAAATCATGCAGCAGTGCAGCAGTTGCGGGGCGCGAATCGACCCGATGATCAAGCAAAAATTCGCCGATCTTAGTTTTGCTTCCGGTCTGAACACCGTAGAAATCCTGGAGTTATATCTGTCCCTGGCCCAGGAAATCCCTAAAAATGCCGGCGCTTGCTACGAAAAAATCAGCCATATCTATGCGGCCCAGGGAAATGTTGAGCAGGCACGCAGATTTGGCCTGCTTGCCGAAAAATTTGGGGGTAAGAATAAAGAAGAATTGCTGTCAAGCGTTCCAGAAAGGCCGCGCCGCTGAGGCGGTTTGTTCCGGAGCGCTGAAGGTGGTCATGTCCCCGAGCATCACTTCATAGCCGGTGTGGTCATTGCGAACCCAGGCGGCATAATTGGAACGGGCCAGGATGACCACCCGCAGCTCCATAACATTGCGACCGTCTTCCTGGCAAAGCATGCCGAGATTGTATCCGTTACGGTGTAAGCTGCGGTAAAACCGCTGGGCATTCAAAACCCCCCGGGCCAGCGTTTGCCACTGCTCACGGTCAAGCTCCAGCATGGAAAAGCGGCCGGGCAGAATACCCCAGATTTCAAAAAATCCTTCCGGAGCAAAAGCGGCCATCCAGTGCCAATCGCCGGTTCTTCCAATATATCGCTGCTGCTGCTTTTTTTCGCAGGCCAGGTAGTCAGAAAAAAGACGACTGCCGCCGCGGGTATGATATTCGGCACAGCGCCGGCGCAGAAACCGGTGATGGTTGGTGGCAATCCGGTCGGCATGCACCTGGAGGTGGGGGTGCACCAGGGAGCCGCCGGCCGAAGGCAGGTGGTTCTGGGTGATCGCCATGTAAAGTGCCCGAGGATCACTTCTAAACAGGGATGTGAGATAATTTTGGCAGTTGATAAAACTGTCCGTGTAGGAAGACAGGGACGCCGTTCCAATTTCCATGAAGTGGGAGTTGTCAAACAGGCTGACTCCCGAATAGCGCCCGTAGGGAAACAGATTCGGAAAAAGAAGTGACTCGTTGTGCTCCAGGCGTTCGGTGGCAAACTGGTCGCCGGCAAGTCGAGGCGTTTGCTCAAAGACCTGGGGTCGGCAAAAAGGGCAGGTGTCGGTTTTTTCTGCATCAGGAGGTGGCGCCGGCAGGCGTTCGGTGCCGGACTCCTTTTCCTTGGAGCGGTTGAAGGCAATACGGCTGGTCCGGCCGGTGACCGGATTGACCCGCACTTCAATAATGCTCTCAACCTGTCGGCCATCCGGGTGCATAAACTGTGAGCCGATAAGTTCTTTTTCAAATTTCAGACCACTTTTTTCGTCAGGCTGCATGGGCGTATCCCTATTTTGCAAGTCATGCCAACATCATGTGAAAATACGGTGAGGTTTCACCAGGAAGGAGCGGCAGTGGGTTGCAAGCAGCAGACTTACTCTTCAAATATTTTCTTAACGGCGTCATTCGAACGGTTGGCATCATCCCCATAGGTGGTGACCTGGTTCAGATCCAGCCAGGGTATCGAAATGATTCCATAGTCGTTCGCAAAAAACGCACCCACCAGCAGCGCTGCCGCCAGCACAAACATTTTAATGACCTGTTGCATCCTCAATCCTTTGTCTAACACCGGTTATGCCCGCACAGCCGAAAGACACCGGAGAGTTAAACAGCGGCGGCGGCACGGAAGCGCAACATGAAATCCGCAACTTTGTCCGGATCTCCATATAATCTAATAGGCCATTTTCTCCGGAATAACCCCGCGCACCCCTCCCCTTGGGTTGGGAACGTCTCCGTCTCTTCTAGGAATCAAATGAATGTGGGCATGAAAAATCGTCTGCCCGGCGGACCGCCCGCAGTTTATGCCCACGTTGAAGCCGGTGACCGCAGCATCCAGGGCTAAAATTTTTAGCCGCATTTTTTCGATCAGTTCCTGGGCATCCTGTTTTTCCAGGTCGGTCATGGTAAAAAAGTCCCGGGTGTGCCGAAGGGTAAGAATCAGATGGTGTCCGGCGGTTACCGGAAAGCGATCCGCGATTGCCACCACCGACCTGCAGCGGTCTGCAATCCGGGCTTTAATGGCCTCGTAGCAAAAGGGGCAGCCAGGGCTCAACGTCATTCCTCCTATCTGTTTTCCTGCGACCGGGCCTCGGAGATGAAACAGTTGTCACCGGCCGAAGCGAATCCCGATGCCGCCGCCGGAGCCGCCGCCGAACCCCAGTCCTCGTTCATCATCCTGCAGCCAGGGGGTTTCCGTGTTGATTAAAACCTTATGGGTCTGGTTGTTGACCGTGATGCCGACCATTCGAAGGCTGGAATACCAGTAGCCGACCTGATTGCCCTGGCCGTCCAACAGGTAGGAACCGTATGGATAGGAATAATTTACCGGAAAACCTTTGACAAGTTCGACGATCTTTTCCAGCATTTTGGATTGGGGATCAAATTCGGTCCACATCCCGCCGCTGAGCGTATAGCGACTTTGCAGGGCAACGACCGCATATGGATCGTTTTCCTGGTTCAGGTAATAATAATGATGATTTTCATAGACATGGAAGGTTTCAAAAGCCTGGGAAACATCGCGGCTGTGTTTTAAACCGCCGTAATTGGCCATCGAACATCCGGCTAAAAGCATCGCTGTGATAAAAAACAGGGCAGCGAAAATCACACCAGGTAACCGGCGGCAATTGGATATGAAGTTAACACAAGGCATGTTTTCCCCCTGCAATTATACCTTAACGAGTGCCTGAATGAAAAGTCGCGCTTTTGGTAGGTTGGGTAGAGCCCGTTCGGTTATGTTGGGTTTCGTACCTCAACCCAACCTACGCAAAATCAAGTATCTTGTGCGCCATGATCTAAACGGCGAAACTCAACAAATCCAATTCGCTGGGTTTTCGTTTACCCACTAAATAAGGATTGCGACTTTACAGGTGCATAACCTTCCATTCCCGGATGGCATTATTCAGACTGATGGTCAGATTTTCAATTTCCTCAATGGTGTTTAAAGCGGCGACCCTCAAATTGACCCGCAGTTCATTCTCATAATGCCGCCGGCTGCGCTCAATCTCTCCTTCCATCTGCTCCTGATTCCACGTGGGATGCGACCGTTTGATTTTCTGGGTCACCTGATATTCATCAAAGGTGTGATCAAAGTTTTCCCTGAGAAAGTGTTCCATTTCCGACAGGGAAGGGATGGCGTATGTCCCTGCCAGTATCCGGTTCAACGATTCTTTGACAATCTGCCTTGCGCATTGCTTGATATCGGATGAGTACATGGTGAGTATTACCTTTGATTGCTGCCGTAAAAAAAGAATAATAAATCTTTACGGCAAAAATTGCAATCCCAAACCAAATTATTAAGTTCGCGCGCGAAGGCACCGGGTGGCCCGCACTTGACTTTGACACCACAATGCTAAGGTTAACTTGACACGCCGGCACGGCCTTTCTATAGTCGCCTGCAATGTGAATGATAACCTGCTCAGAGTGCATTTGAAATGAAATGGAACCAATCGGATACCGCCGGCTGGCGACAATACCAGCAAAAACTGCAGCGCAAGACCAGGCGTCGACTCCTGCATAAAAGGCTGCCGCTGCTGCTGGCAGTTGCCGGCACTGCTTTTGCACTGACGCTTTTCCTTTTTTTCGCCGGTGCCCGGGTATACAGTTACTGGCGCGCACCCCGGCCCGTAACACCACCCGTTCAAAGCCCACCGAAGCCCTCGGCTCCAATAATTTCACAGCAGGATCTCACCGCTTTTCTGACCGCTGCCGCCGGTGATTTAAACCAGCTATCCGATCAATACGCGGTTAATCGAAACGGTGCGGCTTACACGGTTCGCACCTCCCTTGATACGGACCTGCAAAAATACATCCTGCGACTGCTCGGACGCGCCAGGACGCTGCAGTCGGCCGTGCTGGTTTTAAATCCACACGATGGGCGAGTCCTGGCCATGGCCAGCCGCGATGCGCAGGGCAGCACCGGCAACCTGTGCCTGAAGGCGAACTATCCGGCCGCCAGCCTATTTAAAATCGTTTCCGCCGCCGCCGTGCTGGAAGCCGCCGGTTATTATCCTGACAAACCGGTTTCATTCAAAGGCGGCAAACACACCCTTTACAAATACCAGCTAAAACCCTCCGGCGGAAAGTACACATCCCGGACCAAGTTTCGCAATGCCTTCGCATCATCCAACAATGCGGTTTTCGGCAAACTGGGCATCTTTGATCTCGGGCACAATGTCCTGGCCGACTATGCCGATAAATTTCTGTTTAACCGGCATATAGCCTATGATCTTCCGGTGGCCGTCAGCAAAATCGAAATCCCCACTGATGACTTTGGGCTGGCCGAGATCGCATCGGGGTTCAACAAAAAAACCCTCATCTCCCCCCTGCACGCTGTTCTGCTGGCCACCGTGCCGGTAAACGGAGGAAACATGCCGGCACCGTGGCTGGTGGACACCATCCTGGACAAGACGGGCACGGTGCTGTATCATGTCGGCCGAAAAATCCTGGCATCACCGGTAAGCAATAAAACAGCGGCTCAACTCAAGGCCCTCATGAACGATGTCGTGCGTTACGGAACCGCTCGTAAATTCTATCGCCGGCTGCGCCGAAAAAAACAGTTTACCAGATTTAGCCTGGGAGCTAAAACCGGCACCATCAATGACAGCCGGGATAATTTCAAATATGACTGGATTACGGCTTACGCGCTGCCGCCCCGGGGAGGTGATGCCATTTGCGTGGGGGTTCTGGGTGTTCACGGAAAAATACTGGGAATCCGGTCAGCAGAAATTGCCCGGGCGGTCATCAGTTATTATTTCGCACACAAGAAATCGTGAGGCCGTCACGGCAGTATCGAACGAGCACAGTTTTCAAGACCTGGTTTCCACCCGGCCCTTCAAGTAACGCTTCACCTCAACGATGGGAACTTCCCGGCGGTGAAAAATCCCGGCAGCCAGAGCAGCTTCGGCCCTGGTGGCGGTGAAAACCTCGTGGAAATGCTCCACGGCGCCGGCCCCGCTGGAAGCGATCACCGGAATGGAAACCGCCCCGGTCACCGCCCGGACCAATTCCAAGTCAAATCCCAGGTTGGTCCCGTCGCGGTCGATGCAGTTGAGCAGAATCTCTCCAGCGCCCAGTTCCTCGCACACCCTGGCCAGGGTAACCGCATCCAGGTCCCGGCCTTCCCGCCCGCCTTTGACAGTACACTGATACCAGCAATAGCGCTCTGCTGCAGGCCCGGGCTGGTTGGTTTCAATGACCACATGTCGGATCCCGTCGGGCGAGTTGACGTAGACCCGACGCGGATCAATAGAAATCACCACCGCCTGGCTGCCGTAAACCCGGGATATCTCCTCAATAGCGCTGTGGCCGGTTTTATGACCGGTTTTCAGGTAATCCTCGGCAATCCGGACGGCATCACTGCCGATGGATACCTTGTCCGCACCGGATCTGAAATATTCGGAGGCCACCTCCAGGGCGCTGTAACTGCGGCCGTCTTTGTCCGTATAGTCACGGATGCCCCCGCCGATGGTCAGCGGCACGAAAACATTACGCGAGGTTTGCCGCAGGACATCGAGCATGGGCATATCTTCCAGGGGAAACTGCCTGAAGCCCGTGATGTTGAGAAACGTGATCTCATCAGCGCCTTCTCCATAGTAGCGTCGGGCCAGCTCCACCGGTCGGCCCATGTTGCGCACGGCCCCGTTGTGCCGCACATCATACTGGTCGCCCTTGGTGACCACCAGGTCCCCGCGGTCGTTGGAACGCACGTCCAGACAGGCGATGATGCGCCGGGCCAGGCGGGTGCCGCCTTTTGCCTGCACGGGCAGGGCTTTTTGAGAACCGGCATCGAGAAAATTCTGCAACACCCGCAGACCGAACCGGCCGCTTTTTTCCGGGTGAAACTGAGTGGCGATCAGATTGCCCTTTTGGATGCTGCTGACAAACTCGTAGCCGTAGTCGGTTGTGGTCAGGACAACCGCATCATCAGCGGCAACCACGTGAAAGGAATGAACAAAATAAAACTTTTCACCACCTTCAAGCCCGTCAAAAATTCGCGATGGTTGCTTGAAATTAAGCCCGTTCCAGCCGATGTGCGGAACTGAAAGGTCAATGGCAAATCGCTTGACCGATCCGGCCAGAACCCCCAGCCCGTCAATGCCCGGGGCCTCTTCACTGTGCTCGAACAGCGCCTGCAGTCCCAGGCAAATCCCCAGAAAGGGACGGTTGGCATCCAGATAGGCTTTCAGGGGCTCAACGTACTTTTTTGCATGCAAAATGCGCATCATGTTGCCGAAGGCGCCCACCCCGGGAAAAACAAGTTTTTCCGCGGACAGGATATCCTCGCCAGTGGTAACAATTTTGACCGTCTGCCCCAGGCTCTCAAGGGCGTTGATGACGCTGCGGACATTGCCAGCGCCGTAATCCAGCAGGGTAATCATCGTGATACGGTTGACTCCTTTCAGCAAAACAATAGACTGTTTTTTACACCACAATCGTCTGTAAAACAAGTATCAGGATTAATAGGGATGAACATCGAATGATTAATGGTTATATTGGGTTTAACACGTCGAAAAAAAGCTGTATAAGCCTTAATATTGCATGAACTTACATTTCCAATCGCACTGGAGGACATTATGGCTATCAAGGTTGTAATCACCCGGCACTTTAAAGAAAGCAGCGCACAGCAGGCGCTGGAGAAGCTTACCGAAGTGCGCCAGCAGGCGATGAATCAGGCTGGCTACATATCCGGTGAAACCTGGGTCAATCATTATGACCCCGGCAGCATCACGGTGGTTTCCACCTGGCAAACAGTGCAGGACTGGATTGCCTGGCAGGAAAGCCGGGAAAGGGCTGCCAACGAAACGAAACTGGAAGACCTGTTGCAAGAGCCCACCAAGTTTGAAATATTCAATATGGGGGGGTCAACCCCCAAATAGCAGGTTGCCGGGTTGTCATTGTTTTGGTATTTTACTTGCGAGGAGGGGGACGATGTGCAGGCTACTGGGTATTTATGGTGCGGCGGATGTCTGGCAGGAAATCACCATGCAGTTCCGTTACCTGGCGCAAACCGGAAAAATCCCGCCGGAGAAAAATCTTGAACCCGGTCACAAGGCCGGCTGGGGGATGGCCGTGTCCAACCGGAAAAAAACTGCGATGCTGCCGCTGGTCCGCCAGTTGGGCTGCGCCCTGGATGCATCCTGTTATCCGGAAGCGCTGTCTTCAACAGACGGTATCCCCCACATCTTCCTGTGTCACTTGCGCAAGGCCAGCACCGGTATCCCCGTGACGCTTTCCAATACGCATCCCTTCTTTCATAACGGCTGGGCATTTACGCACAACGGCACTATCTACGGAGCCGAAGCGCTGCCGCGCAGTCCGCAATTGATTCTCACCGGAGATGATTCCGACAGCGAGTATCTTTTTCACTACCTGCTGTCACAAATCGACAGGGACCGTCACACACCCCGGGATGTCCATGAGATACTGGCCGAAGCAGTTTGCGGTCTAACGCTGGGTTACACAGCGGTTAACAGCATGCTGAGCAACGGCCGTGAGCTGTATGTCATTCGCAGTTTCAAGCAGTATGAAGACTATTACAACCTGTACTGGTACCGGCTGGCGACCACTGTCATCATCTGCTCGGAACCGCTTGAATTCCCGCATTTAGATCCCACGCAATGGAAGCCGATGGCCGCCGATTCGATTCTGAAAATCAGCGGCAGCCCGCCTGTCGTCGAAGAATTTCCGCTGCCATCCCGTTGATTGCGCAAAACCGGCTCAACAGATAATTCTGCAGGCATCAGGAAAAGCGATCGCGCAGCTGTTCCAGCATCAACCCGTATGCCTGCTGGCCCCTTTCAAAACTGCTGATGCGAAAAAATTCATCGGGAGCATGAATATTTTCATCTTTCAGCCCGAATGCAAAATTTACCATGTGGGTGCCCAGGATTTTTAAAAACAGACCGCTGACCGGAATGGTACCGCCCATCCTGGCCACATAGGGTTCGCTACCGTATAGCTTTTTGAGCACTGTCCGGGCAGCCTGGTTTCCAGGATGATCCCCGGCAACCAGGTAAGGATCGGCCACGCCGGCCAGTTGCTCAAATGCTGCTGTAACCCCGTCAGGTGCATAGCGGTCAACATGGGACTGGATCAATTCCACGATTTTATCGGGCTGCTGATCGGGCACCAGCCGGCAGGTAAGCTTGGCATGGGCCGTACTGGGGATGACGGTTTTGATGCCCTCGCCCTGAAAGCCGCCCCACAACCCGTTGATTTCCAGGGTGGGACGCATCCAAGCGCGCTCATAAGTGGAATATCCGGGTTCCCCGAACAATTTCCGGACGCCTAACTCGCGGGCATAACCAGCTTCATCAAAAGGAATTTCGGCGATTTGTGCCCGCTCGGCATCGGAAAGTGTTCGCACGTCATCGTAAAAACCCTCGACCAGAACACGCCCCCGGGGGTCATGCATCCCGGCAATCAGTTCCGCCAGGGCATGCAGAGGATTTTTAAATGTACCACCGTAAGTTCCGGAATGCACATCGTGGCCGGCACTTTGCAGATCGACCTGCATGGCGCAAAGCCCCCTGCGGCCGACGATCAGGGCGGGCTGGTCTTCACCCCACTGCCCGCCGTCGGCGCTGAGCACCAGATCACAGGTCAGCAAATCACGGTGGGCGGCAATAAATTGCGGCAGCTGGGGGCTGCCGATTTCCTCCTGGCCCTCGAAAAAGAACTTGACATTGACCGGCAGGCTCCCGCGGGTTTTTAGCAGCGCCTCAACGGCTAGAATCGGGATCAGCATGTTGCCCTTATCGTCGGAAGCCCCCCGGGCATAAATGCGGTCCTTTTTGACGACGGGTTCAAAAGGCGGCGCCGACCACAGCGGCAGCGGATCCACCGGCTGGACATCGAAGTGCCCGTATATCAAAACGGTGGGGGCCCCGTCAGCATGCAGCCACTGGCCATAAACCACCGGATGGCCTCCATTTTCAGTGGGCAGTATCTGGACCTGCTCCGCACCCGCCTTTTCCAGCCGCCGGGTCACCCACTGAGCGGCCCGGCCGACATCACCAGCGTGTGCGGGCAAACTGGAGATGCTGGGGATGCGAAGAAATTCCACCAGTTCTTCAAGATATTGTGAAGCATTGTCTTTTAAATGGTCTTTCCAGGCAGTCATGGATGATTCCTCCTTCGTTGACAAATTTAGAAGTAGTTCACAACAAGTTGCAAATGGCGCGCGTAATATGCATTTTGGCTTCGCTCTGGTGTTTTAAGATAAAATGGCTCATGTCGGCGGCTTCGGCCGGTAGCCATACAGAAAACGATAATAAAAGCGCCCCGCCGCTTTACCGTTTTTGTGAACCGTCAGGTTCCGGACCCTGCCGAGACGCAAAGCGAGGCTCCCAATGTTGGCGTCTGAAAGACGGCCCCGGCGGCGTGCGACCAGCAGCAGCGTTTTTCCCTTTTGTGCCTGCGGAGAAAACCAGTAACGGTACATGCCGCTGTTTTTACCGAAAAAGTGCCCCCCGCTGACCCGCAACGCTTCTTTCTTCAGCCGTGGCGGTGCTGCCCGCTCAACTTTTTTTGCCCGGTAAAAGGCAATCCAGCCGGCAAGCCGGTCTTTATCCATGCACACCACCAGCGGGGTTTCGCCGGTGACGTGTTCATGCTCCTCGACAATGGCCTCGATCTGGCCTGCCAGATCCTGCATGCCGACGCCAAGAACCGCGGAGTACGGGACGCCGGGAAATCCCAGTGTCAGGTACTGCAGTGCCGCACCGTAGATCAGCAATACGACGACGATGGTTGCCGGCCATAATTTCGCAGGCCACCCCGGCAACAATGCCCCCCCCCTGCGCTTGCCGGGAGCTATGAATGCGGCCATGTATGGAATTGCGCCCAACCAGATGGGCGCAGTCCAGTGCAGCTTGATGTTGCGAATCAGGCTGAAGCCGACAAACACCGCCAGTGGAACAACGGTGAGGGTCATGAGCAGCCAAAAGGCGCGCTGTCTGTCCTGGTCCCGGGCGGTCCCCGTGCCGTTTCCGGTTGTCAATGCACTTCGGGCCCTCAAAACGGCACCGAAGGTCAAAAGCCCTGTAGGGGTAAGCAAGATCAGGATGCTGCCGATCAGGTCCGGAAGGTCAAT
>JAOZSC010000427.1:1698-3019 GCA_029939875.1 Desulfobacterales bacterium | reverse complement strand
TTTACGTGCGGCTTGGTCCGCTCATACTTCTCCTTCGCCATTTGTTCATCCTCCCTTATTTCATTGACGATTGAATAATGAATATTCAATATTCAATATTCAATCGCCAATCAAAGATCTATTGTTCTACCAGCGAAAATGGGCAAATGCCTTATTGGCTTCCGCCATTTTGTGGGTATCTTCTCTTTTCTTGACCGAAGCCCCCCGGTTGTTGGCCGCATCCATAAATTCGGCAGCAAGTTTTTTGGCCATTCCCTTTTCCGGCCGCTGACGCGCATACCCGATGATCCACCGAATTCCCAGTGCCGTTCGACGTGATGGGCGGATCTCGGTTGGCACCTGGTAGGTGGAGCCACCGACACGTCTTGATTTTACTTCAATCCGCGGGCGCACATTGTCCACTGCCTGCTCAAAAAGTTTGAGCGGAGCATTTTTTGCCTTTTCTTCAATGATATCAAATGCTTCATAGACAATCGCTTCAGCCAGGCTTTTTTTCCCGTCGCTCATAATGCAGTTGATAAATTTCGAAACCAGTTTGCTGTCATATTTCGGATCAGAAATGACAGGACGCTCCGGTACTTCTCTTCTTCTTGGCATTGTTACACCACCACAATTGTTCGTTATTCGTTTTGGACTGCAGACTGTTCGAACCTGCAAGCCGTAAAGCTCCGATTTTTGTCTTTCGCGAAACCCGGACAGCCAAATCCCGGCTACTTGGGTTTCTTGGTTCCGTATTTGGACCGACTTTGCTTGCGGTCATCCACGCCCAGCGTGTCCAGGGTACCTCGCACGATATGGTACCGCACCCCCGGCAGGTCCTTGACCCGGCCGCCGCGAACCAGCACCACCGAATGCTCCTGGAGATTATGCCCGATGCCGGGAATGTAAGCCGTCACCTCGATCCCGGTGGTCAATCGGACACGAGCAACTTTGCGCAACGCCGAGTTGGGCTTTTTTGGCGTTGAGGTGTAAACCCGGGTACAGACCCCCCTTTTCTGGGGTGCGCTCTTGAGCGCCGGGGTGTTGGTTTTCTTTTTTATGCGTTTTCTGCCTTTGCGAACTAGCTGGTTGATTGTCGGCATATTTTCCCCATCATCCTCGTTCAGTCATCGTGTAATATTACGGTGCAGCAAAATGACGATATGTATACATGTAACGCGCGAATGTCAAGCATTTTGTTGCAATTTCTCGCTAATTTTATTTATCCACCGTAGCCACAGCCGGTGCCACTTCGACGGCAACCTCGTTGTAAGCTTCCAGACCGGTTCCGGCGGGGATGAGCCTGCCCATGATCACATTTTCTTTCAGCCCGTTGAGATGA
>JAOZSC010000427.1:0-1688 GCA_029939875.1 Desulfobacterales bacterium | reverse complement strand
TCAACAGCTCCGGCAATGCTCGCATCGGTCAGCACCTTGGTGGTCTCCTGAAACGATGCGGCGGAAATGAAACTGTCGGTACTCAAAGAAGCCTTGGTAATTCCCAGAATCAACGGTTCGGCCACCGCCGGTTTACCGCCTTTTTCCACCACCGCGCGGTTGGCCTCCTCAAATCTGATTTTATCCACCTGCTCTTCAGCGATAAAATCCGTGTCCCCGACATTGATCACCTTGACCCGCCTCATCATCTGCCGGACAATGACTTCGATATGCTTGTCGTTTATCCGCACCCCCTGCAGGCGGTAGACCTCCTGTACTTCATCAACGAGGTAGCGTGCCAGCGCAATGTCGCCCTTGATGTTGAGAATGTCCTGCGGAATCGCGGAACCGCCGATAAGCGGCTCACCCGCACGCACGTAGTCACCTTCATAGACATTGATGTGCTTTCCACGAGGAATCAGGTATTCCTTTTTCTCACCGACATCCACCGGGGTAACCGTCACCTTCTGCTTGCCTTTTTTGGTACTTTTGGCAATCCCCACATAGCCGTCGATTTCGCTTAGAACTGCGATTTCCTTAGGTTTACGAACTTCAAACAGTTCCGCTACCCGCGGCAGGCCACCGGTGATGTCCTTGGTCTTGGTGGTCGCCCGGGGCAGTTTGGCCACCACGTCTCCGGCCTTGACGATATCGCCTTCTTCCACCAGCAAAATAGCGTTGATCGGAAGAATATACCGGGCAACAGCGGAAGATCCGGAAATTTTAGTTGTCTTGCCGTCTTTATCCTTGATGGAAATCCGGGGACGTTCATCGACATTTTTAGATTCAATGATGGTGTGGCTGGACTTTCCGGTCACAGGATCCACTTTTTCCTGCATGGTACGACCCAGGAAAATGTCACCGAATTTAACGACTCCGTCGACTTCAGCGATAATCGGCGTGGTAAAGGGGTCCCAGCTGGCCAGCAGATCGCCGGGTTTTATCTTCTGGCCATCTTTGACCAGCAAATGAGCGCCATAAATCACGGGAAAACTTTCCAGTTCACGCCCGCTGTCACTAAAAATGTTGAATTTCCCGCCGCGCCGGTTCATGACCACATAATGGTTTTCCGAGTTTTGTGCCACCTTCAGACCGGAAAATTTAATATTGCCGTCGACCCGGGCCCGAATATCCGCCTGCTCCACCCGGCGACTGGCCGTACCGCCTATATGGAAGGTTCTCATTGTCAGCTGGGTGCCAGGCTCACCGATGGACTGCGCAGCCAATATTCCGACGGCCTGTCCGAGCTCCACCTCCTTGCCGTGGGCCAAATCCCGGCCGTAGCATCTCGCACACACACCGCTCCTGGCCTTGCAGGTCAGCACCGAGCGGATTTTAATTTTCGACAGACCGGCATCTTCAATTTTTTGCACCACGTTCTCATCGATTCCCTCACCGCTTTTGCAAATAAGTTCTTCGGTAAAAGGATCAAGAACATCCTCGACGGCCACCCGTCCCAGAACCCTCTCTCCCAAACGCTGGATGATTTCACCGCCTTCCATCAGGGGCTCGACTTCAACACCCATCCGGGTGCCGCAGTCTGGTTCCAGCACCACGCAATCCTGCGCGACATCGGCCAGGCGCCGGGTGAGATAACCCGAGTTCGCAGTCTTCAGGGCAGTGTCCGCCAGACCCTTGCGCGCCCCGTG
>JAOZSC010000426.1 GCA_029939875.1 Desulfobacterales bacterium | reverse complement strand
CGGCGTTTGCCACCGACGGCACCACCAGTTCAGAGCCAGATCAAGAGACGGTGACCGCGGTGCAGAATCCGGCGCTGTCGATAGTCAAGACGGCCACACCGACGACCTACACGGCGGTCGGAGATGAGATCAGCTACAAATATGAGGTGACCAACACGGGCAACGTGACGCTCAGCGGTATCACGGTGAGCGATGATAAGGGCCCGGTCAGTGGCGGGCCGATCACGCTGGACCCGGGAGCAACGGACAGCACCACCTTCACGGGCACTTACACGATCACGCAGGCGGATCTGGATGCAGGCTCGGTCACCAACTCGGCGTTTGCCACCGACGGCACCACCAGTTCAGAGCCAGATCAAGAGACGGTGACGGTGAGGGAGACCAGTCAGAATCCAGCTTTCGATCTAGGTATGGGCATTAATAAGTGGATTGAATTACCAGACTGGAATTGGGTACCATGATGGCCGCTTTGGAAAAAGTCCAGCAGCGAAACCGGCTATATAATAAAATCACCTAAAAAAAACGCCGTTCTCAATATTCGGTTCTAAAAACATATAAAATATTTTTGACAAATAAAATAGCGTCAAAGTACAAGAGGGGAACGCTCAAGCACATGTGGACGTGGTCCGGCATCAGGTGCCCTTCCAACAATTCGACTCCTTTTTTGCCGGCACAACTGCTTTAGAATTTCTCCACACGCCTTCTGGCTTTGCCATACAGCCTTTTTTTACAGTATTTGGGCACAGAGGCCACAGGGTATTTGTATTCCCATCGAACATGCGATAAACTCTGCCAATCATGCATAGGTTCTTCCTCCTTGTCCCTTTTGGGACTTTCCCCGAGGAAGAACCTATTTTACTTTATTTTTCCCCGGATCGGTAGAACCTCTCCGGGTCCTCCACCAGAGGTGGAGGGTTTAGATAGAACTAAATCCAGGCAGCAGCCGTAATGAAACCCAGTAAAGCACAAACTTAGGGGAAATGCCACAAAATTCCGACAATTCGCTTTGAATACCAACTTCATGCAATTGTAGGTCCTGCTTTTTAACTATGGACACGCTTTTCAGCTGGGTCCATATCACATGTTGGTGCGTACTCGGCGAGCCAATTTAAAAAAGGCCAGGCGCAGCGGATTTTGAAATGTGATGTGCGCAGTTTTATTCAAGCCGGCCGGCTGAAGGGAGTCCAAAAGGAAAACAGAGATTTGCTTGTGTATTTTCTGTGGAGATCCGGCCGGCTGACCAATGAGCAGATAGGCCGGCAATTTGGATTAAGTTACTCTGCGGTCAGCCATGCGGTCAAAGCGTTCAAGGCTCGAATCCGGGTCAGTCCGAAATTGATACGGAAGCTCGACATTCTTAATTCACAATTCAAGCTTTGACCCAGCTCTCTTTCAGCCATGAGCTCTATTGTATCGGCAGAAGGGCAAATATGACCGCACTCCAGATGGAATGCGAAAGGATTACCGGGGCCAGGTTGTTCAGACGCCAGTACAGGGTCCCCCAGAACGCACCTGCCACCGCGGCCGCACTGATCAGCATGAAATTAAAGGACCAGATGTGAACCCCTGCATAGACGGCGGTTGCCATGAGCCAGCCCTGCCACCGGCCGAAGCGTTCCATCAGATTTTTTTGCAGGTATCCGCGCCAGTATAATTCCTCGGCAGGTCCGGTCACAAAAAAAAGCAGCAGCGCAATTTGCCACAGGGGGGTGCCGGTGCCCTTATGGTAGATGCTGCTGATCTGCCGGCCGGAAAAGGGCAGCAGGGGCGCTGAAAGCTTTTTTCCCGCCCAGAATATGCCATACAGCAGCATGGCTGATCCCAGCCCCAGGATTACCGCCCGGGCGTTGAATTTCAGATCAATTTTATTGCCCGGCTGCAGCACAAGAGAAACGGCTGCCAACAGTGCGGCGGAAAAAGAAATCTTGATCCAGAAGTTGGACCAGGTCAGGTAAAATGTGATGAACCATAACACAGCTGCCAGCACAACCGTGCCGAGCACTGCGGTCGGTCGAAATTTCCGGCGGTTCAAAATACACCTGCCAGCACCAGAGAGATGACCAGCAGCAGGCCGAATACCGTATCGAGCTGTGCGGTGCGGGCATCGGCATCCGCCGGGACCTGTTTCATCATCTGACGAATCAGGCGCAGGGCCAGGGGCATCGACAGCAGGACAAGCAGCGACCACAGGTACAGCGGTCCCCACAGAGACATCAAAATGATGCCCAGGTAGGCCAATGCCACCAGTAGGTCGAACAGCAGCAGGCCGTTGCGCCGGCCCAGGACAATTGCCAGCGTCAAAATGCCCTTGCTGCGGTCATGAGAAATATCACGGATGTTGTTCGCCAGCAGCACCAGCGCAACCAGCATCCCGAAGGGAAGCGAAATCAAGAAGGCGTGCATGCTGAAGGTCCGGCACTGGACGAAATAGGCGGCCGCCACCATCAGCGGCCCCCACATGACAAATACCGAAACTTCGCCCAGAGCGCTATATTTGTATTTGAGGGGCGGGGCCGTGTAGGTCACACTTGCAAATGCGCCGATCACGCCGATTGCCAGCAGCTGCCATCCGCAGACGGCCGCAAGAAAGACCCCGATCAGCGCTGACAGGGCGTACAGGATGCCGGCCGCCACGGCCACGTGTCGGGAGGCCAGCTTGCCCTCCACCAGGGGATGAGGCCGATACTGGGCGGTGCAGGCTTCCCGGGTGTCGACACCGCTTTTGACATCATAGTAATCGTTGACCAGATTGGTAGCGGCGTGCATTAAAACTGTACCCAGCACGGTCAGCAGGTAGAGCCTCCATGAAAAAGGGCAATTCAGCGCGGCCAGGGCGCTGCCGACGCTGATGGAAATAGCGGTCATGGTAAAAGACCAGGGGCGGCTGGCCAGAAACCAGTTTCGGTATATCTTCACGAGGGTTCAGTGTCCTTTCACCTAAGGGTTCGCGCAAAAATAAATTCGCAACCTGTGGGCCGACGACGGTCGGCCCCATTGTCCTATGGCGCTAGTTTTGCCGC
>JAOZSC010000425.1 GCA_029939875.1 Desulfobacterales bacterium | reverse complement strand
ATATTCAAAATGCCCGGCTCTAATATTGTATCGATGCTGTAAATTTTGGGCATGGCAAGGCTGATGATCACAGCAACTGAAGTTAAAAAAAATGTTCCCCCGACAATCAAAAATTTTCTTTTCCAAATGACTCGCAAAAGATCGATAAGCTCGATTTCGTCGTTGGGGAAATCGTTCTGGTTTTTCTCGGGGTCTGAGTGGCCATCCGGCATTTTTTCCTCCAACTGAGTCCTCATTTTATTTCGCGGCCCGCGGCAATTCGCGCAGCAATCAAAAGGATGGCATCCGCAGCGACAACATCTACCCCCTGTTTTTTGGCCCTGCGGTTAAGCTGCCACCCCAACTGACCGTTGACCCCGATAACTGTATTCTTCATGCTCATTTTTCATAAAGAGGTAATCTATCAGGTAAAATATCTCTAAGGCAGGGATACTGACCGTCTTTTGTCGAAAGTATGGGGTTGTCCACCGGCCAGTCTATGGCTATGTCCGGGTCGGACCACAAAATACCTCCCTCACTGTCCGGTACATAAAAATCACTGCACTTATAAGCGAAAAAGGCCGCAGCGCTGAGAACACAAAAGCCATGGGCAAATCCCGGCGGGATATAAAACTGGCGTTTGTTTTCACCTGAAAGGATAACACTTTCCCATTGGCCGAAAGTTGGAGATCCCATACGAATATCGACGATCACATCAAGAACTTCACCCTTGATAACCTGTACCAATTTGGCCTGGGCATTCGGAAACTGGTAATGCAAGCCTCGGATGATGCCCTTCTCGGAAAAAGACAGGTTGTCCTGCACTAAATCAGCACTCATCCCCTCTTGACTGTACCGATGACGGTGAAAGGTTTCCATAATAAATCCGCGTTTGTCCTTGAAAACATCAGGCTCAACGATCAATGCCCCTTCAAATGAGGTCTTTGATACCTTCATGGTTTTTTTTCCTGATAGTCAGGAAAACAGATCTGATAAAAATTCACGACAATAGGTTCTTTAATTTCGGATGAAACCCTTATTTATAAGTGCCGCAACAATTTTTTCGGATGCATGGCCGTCACCGAAAAGCTGCTCCTGCCGGGCGGGACATCCACAATTGCTGGCAAACTCTAAAATTTTTCCGGCATCCGCTCCTGCCAGCACATTCCAGCCGGATTCAACCGTTTCCGTCCACTCCGTCTCGTCTCTTAGTGTGATGCAGGGCACCTTCATCCAGTAAGCTTCTTTTTGCACCCCACCGGAGTCGGTCAGGATGACCTTTGCCTGTTTTTCAAGCAGCAGCATATCCAGATAGGATACCGGTTCGATGATTTGAACATTTTTGGCCGTCAAGCCGGATTCATTGATAATTTTCCTTGTGCGCGGGTGCAGCGGGATGACAACCGGAAGCCCGTTGGCCGATAATTGATCGAAAGCCTTGAAAATGGAAATCAACCGCCGGTCATTGTCCGTGTTTTCCGCACGATGCACTGTGGCCAGGGCGTAGGTCCCGATCTCAAAGCCCGGTTTGTCCATAATTATCGGTTTTTTTTTGGCAAGTTCTAAATTGTAAAGCACTGAATCATACATTACATCGCCGGTCAGAAACAGCTTGGGCGGCAGCTCATAGCTCATCGCTGTTAGGCTGATAGTCTGATTCGGTGCGGAAGGGTCATCCGATACGGAGTGTTTTATAAAATTGCGGGATGATGAGTCGTTTTTTCCTATTCCTTCCGCTATAAGATTATCAACCGCCTGTTGGGTCGGGCAAAAAAGAAAATTGGCAACATGGTCGGTTAAAACCCTGTTTATCTCTTCAGGCATTTTGCGGTTAAAAGACCGCAGCCCGGATTCCACATGGGCCACAGGCAGATGAAGCTTTACCGCTGCGAGGGCGCCGGCCAGCGTTGAATTCGTATCTCCATAAACAAGGACCCAGTCCGGCTTTTCAGCCAATAGCACCCCTTCCAGGTGCATGAGCATCTGCCCGGTTTGCCGCCCGTGGGTGCCGGAGCCGATTTCTAAATTAATATCCGGTTCGGGGATTTCCAGCTCCCGGAAAAACACCTCGGACATATTGTGATCATAGTGCTGACCGGTGTGCACAATCACTTCAGTTATACTTGCCGATGACTGCCGGTTGTGTTCCACAATGGCCCGGGAGACCGACGCTGCTTTGATAAATTGGGGTCTCGCACCGACGATGGTAACAATCTTCATAAAAAATTATTTGGGATTGATTTGTTTCTTGGATTATTCGGTGAGTGCCGGATCAGCAGCCAACCCATCCGATTCCTGCCTGTATTGTTTACCGCAGGCAACACATTCCAGGTCATCGGCCAGCCGTTCGCCGCACTCACAGACCCATCCGATCTGCCGGGCGGGGTTTCCCACCACCAGCGCATAATCGGCAATATTTTTGTTGACGACGGCACCGGCGCCAACGAGGCAGTACCGTCCTAAAGTTGTTCCACAGATAATCGTGGCATTGGCGCCGATAGTGGCCCCTTTTTTTACCAAGGTAGCTCGTACTTGATCCATTTTGCGGATTTCAGCCCGTGGATTATTAATGTTGGTAAATACCATGGATGGACCGCAGAATACCCCGTCTTCAAGAGTTACACCTTTATAGACCGACACATTATTTTGGATCTTGCAGCCGTTGCCAATGCTGACATCGGGGCCGATGACAACGTTCTGGCCGATGTTGCAGCGTTTGCCGATAGCCGAGTTGGAAAGTACGTGGGAAAAATGCCAGATTTTGGTTTGCGTACCGATCTTGACGTCTCCGTCAATAACTGCAGTGGGGTGGACAAAAAAATCGCCTCCGCCAGGTGGCAGTGTGCCCGGTTTGTCTTTGAGGTTGATTTTGCAGCCGTGGCTGTTCAGTGACTCCTGGCTGGCGTTAAGCACTTTTAGCACCCGCAGCCCTTCGGCCCCGTCGGTTATCGGCTGCTTCCCGTTTGTCACGCAATCCAGAAAATGAAGGCACTCCCGGCGCAGGGGTTCGTCTTCAGCAATTTGTACGCGCTGCGCTTCGGC
>JAOZSC010000424.1 GCA_029939875.1 Desulfobacterales bacterium | reverse complement strand
TAACCTCAAGGACCTTTAAAGGGGAAAGGGTGGTGAAACATGCCAATCGTTTTAATTTCCAGCTCCCCCCACGGCGTCGGCAAGGAGCTGGCCCGGGAATTGGAGCGTAAAACCGGCTGGCCGATGTTCAGCCGTGAACAACTGGTGGAGCAGGCCCATGACCAGGGGATCAAACTGAGCCGGCTGGAGACTTCCATCGTCAAATCGCCGGTAATACCGGAAAAACTGGCCCGGGAAAAAGAGCTTTACCTGGCCTTTGTGACCGCCAAGCTCTGTGAAAATGCCCGGGAAGGCAACCTGATTTACTACGGCCGCGCCGGTCACCTGCTTTTACCCGGCGTGTCCCACCGGTTGCGGGTGGGGCTGGGAGTTCCCCGGCAGATGCGCGTGGACAACGTGGTGCACGACCTGCGCCTGCCGCCGGAAAAGGCTGCGGAATATATCGACCAGCTCGATGGAGATATTGAAAAATGGGTCCATTTCGTACACCGGCAGGACGCTAGGGATCCGGTGCAGTATGATATATTTTTTAACCTGCAGAACATGAGCCTGGCCAATGCTGCCGTGCTGCTGTGCGATACCGCCGAACTGCCCGACTTTCGGCCGACCCCTGCGAGCACCAAACGCCTTGATGATCTGTACCTGGCCGCCCGGGCGCAATTACGCCTTTCAGAAGACGAACACACCCGTGGGCTGGACCTGGGTGTGCGGGCCGTGGGAGGCGTGGTGACCGTCACCTACATGCCTCGCCAGGAAGCCGCCGCCCAGTCCATCTCCCAGGTGCTCCAGGACCTGGAGGGCTGCCAGGAAAATGTGTGCACCATGGCCGAAACCAACCTTCTCTGGATCCAGGAGGCCTTTGACCCCAATACGGAAAACTTCAAACAAATCACCCGGCTGGCACAGCGCTGGGGGGCGGCCGTGGAATTGCTGCGCCTGGTGCCGCGCTCTGGTGATGCCCCCGTACCGACTGCCAGCCAGGCCCAGGAAGAACCCCGATCGCAAAAACCGGTAAAGCAAGTTTATACCGGCGGAGTTGAAGACGACGACACCGAAGCGCCAGCCGATGACGGCGGGCTGGCCGACACCCAGGAAGAACTGGTGGCCATTGGCCGATCGGCCGGGGGGTTTACGGTGGTTGGCGGCACCCATGAAATCATTGAAGCGGTGGAAGGAAACAGCCACTATTCCCTGGTAATCCTCGGAAATCTCTTTCTGGATAAAGCGGCCGAAACCCGCAAGCGCCAGACCCGCGAGCTGGGGCTGAGCATTCGCGATCGGCTCAAGGCGGCCGTCATTACCATCGATGAGCTGCAGTCCCGTTTTATGTTCGGAAAAAAGCAGGCCCTCAAGGCCCTGGTCTATGCAGCGGCACTGGTTTGCCTTTACACAGCGGTGTTTCATTTCCAGGATCCGATTCTAAATTTATTGGGCGGCGAGCTGCACGCCAAATGGAAATGGGCAGTTGCCATTACCGTGGTGGTGTTTGTCCCCCTGGTGGCTTACACTTATAGCACGGTCACCGGCCTGCTCCTGAAACTGATCGATATCGATTAATGCAGCGTTTCTAATATTTTAAAATTCCAATCGGGGCAACGCCCCTGCAACGGAGGATAGCATGCACCATTTTCTAGTGAATTTTATTCAAATTGATGTTGGCATTGCGCTGCAGGTCGTGCTGCTGGGATTTATCGGCGGGGTACTGAGTGGTTTTATCGGCAGCGGGGGGGCCTTTTTTATGACCCCGGGCATGATGAATTTGGGCGTCGAGGGCGTCGTGGCGGTGGCCAGCAACATCACCCACAAATTCGGCAAGGCCATGGTGGGCTCCCGCAAACATGGCGAGGCCGGCAACGTGGACAAAAAACTGGCTGTCTGCGTGTTGATCACGGCCATTTTTGGCATCCAGCTGGCGGTCTGGATCAACAGCTTTCTTTTCAAGGGCGGCGCCGGCCACGGAGCGGCCAAGGGCGCTGGGGCCAATCTTTATATCAGCCTGGTTTTTGTCTGCATCCTTTTGGTCGTGGCCCTGTCCATGCTGCGCGATGTGCTTCGGCCTTCGGGAGAGGGTGAAGAAGGATCCGGCCCTTCGCGAAAAATCGCCGATTTTTTGGCCCGCTTCAACTTGCCACCCATGATCCACTTTAAAGTGGCCGATACGAAAGTCAGCGTGTGGATCCTCGCGCCGGTAGGAATCGCCACGGGATATCTGGCCGGTACCATCGGTGTGGGCGGATTTATCGGGGTCCCCGCCATGATCTACGTCTTCGGAGTGCCGACGGCGGTAGCCACGGGCACCGAACTCTATCTGGCCATGTTCATGGGGGCTTATGGCGCCCTGAGCTATGCTTTTCAGGGCTTTGTGGATATTCGCCTGACCATGCTGCTGTACCTGGGCTCACTGCTGGGCATCTACCTGGGGGTCTACGGGGTCAAGGTGGTCAACGAAAGATACATTCGCCTGGTAACCAGCGTGATCATTATACTGTGCGTCCTCAGCCGGGGCATTGCCATTCCCATGTACCTGCGCCAGCTTGGCTATCTCGCCATAGATCCGGGCTGGGACAAGTATTTTAACCTGGTCAGCAAGTTTTTTCTGTTCGCCAGCGGGAGCACGGGCACCCTGCTGATCCTCTACCATGTTATTCGGGCCTACCGGCAACGAAGGGGTATTCAAAAAAGCCTGAGGGTGATCAAACCGGTGTCCACCCAGACAGTCTGATATCTGATACCCGTATAAGGAGATAAAGATGCCACTGGAAATATTAATCCTGGACGATGAACCCATCGTGGGACAGCGGCTCAAGGCCACACTGAAAAAAGAGGGCCACCGTGTCGAGACCTTTGTCAACCCGCTTCAGGCTGTCGCCCGAATCGAGGAGAAAACCTTTGATATCGTGGTTACCGACATTCGCATGGATGACATGGACGGCATTGAAATTCTGGAACTGGTCCGCAGTAAAAGTGAGCGCACCAAGGTCATCATGATTACCGGTTACGCCACCCTGGAGGTGGCCCGGGAAT
>JAOZSC010000423.1 GCA_029939875.1 Desulfobacterales bacterium | reverse complement strand
CGGACCCCAGTTCTTCGCCCAGGGTTTTGGCCAGAACAAAGGGCATGGCCCCCAGGGCCTTAGGTTCGGATTGCACAAATTTCATCAGTTCCATTCCGAACGCCAGGCGGTTCTTGCCGGCAGCCTCGAAAACAGAGGCCGGTATCGGCGGGATGATTCCCAGTTGATCGGCCAGGCGGGTAAATATCTGGCTGACTTCAAGGAGTTCGCCCTCCGGTTCGATGATCGGGCGGCGCATCTGAAAGTAAATGCCGGGATAGGTCCAGGGAAAAAAGGTGCCGTCCCAGGATTCATAGGCCGAACGGGCCGGCAGCACATAATGGGAAAGCCGGGCGGTTTCGGTCATGGCCAGCTCGGCGGTCACCAGCAAATCCAGCCGCTGGAAGGCTTTTTCATACAGGCTGGTGTCGGCGTAAGAGCGCAGCGGGTTGGACTGGCCGCAGATGACCGCCCGCAACCGCTGGGGGTCGTCGCTCAGGATTTCTTCCGGCATGACATTGGGGGGAAAAACCCCGGCGATGGCCGGAAAGTCGGTGGTCACCGTGTGCCAGGTGCGCGGGTCGCGTTCATCGCTGTGGGAGGCAATGGGCATCAGTGCGCCGGGGATGACATTGCCGCCGGCGACACAGATTCGGCCGCAAACGGCCAGCAGGATGGCCTGCAAATAGGTTGTGGCCGTGCTGTGGCGGTTCATCAATACGCCCAGGTCATAGTGCATGGACCATTTGCGGGTGGCCATCAGCTGACACAGGTCCCGTACCTGTTCATAATCCAGATCGCAGACATCGATGGCCCGGCGGACATCAAAATCTGCAAACCAGCCGGTGATCTCGTCAAAACCGCTCACATGCCGTGCAACGTAGTCCCGGTCATACCAGCCTTCCTGTAGCAAAATGGTGATCATGGCCCGTGTCAAAAGGGCGTCTGTTCCCGGTCGAATGGGCAGGTAAATATTGGCGATCTTGGCGGTTTCCGATTGGCGCGGGTCGATGACCACCAGGGTTTTGTCCGGGTCTTTGGCAAAGCGGGTGAGAAATTTTCGCGCCCGGGGCATCTGGTGGCTCATCATACCGTTCCACCCGACGGCCACCAGCATATCCGTATGGTGGTGATCGGTACCGATCAGCAGGTTCTGGCGGCCGACCACCCGGCCCCAGACCCAGTAGGAGCCGGTCAGCTCCTGGGCCAGGGCGTTATAGTGGTAGTGCGAGCCCAGGGCGCGAATCAGGCGCACGCCGAATGCCGCTTCAAAGTGGCAGCCCTGTCCGCCGCCGCCCATGTAAGCGACCGTTTTAGGCCCGTGGGCATCGACGATAGACCGCAGCCGGTCTGCGATTTCATCGATGGCCTGGTCCCAGGAAATTTTTTCGAACCGGTCACCGACCCGTTTGAGCGGGTGGGTCAGCCGCTGGGCATGATGCTGATGATACATGACGTTAAGCCCCTTGCGGCAGGCATAACCCTGGCTGCGGGGGTTGTCCTTATCCGGACGGACGCGGACCATGCGGTTGTTTTCCACCCGCACTTCAAGCCCGCAGTTCTGGGCGCACATCACACAACCGGTTTTATGCCATTCGGTCATAACTCCTCCTTTCAAACGGCGGTTCACCTGCAACTGGTAAAGTCCGGCAAATATCTTGGTATACAAAATAGAACCCCGCTCAGGTTGTCAAGGGAAAAAACCGGATATGATAATATTAGAATTGAAGGAAAACCAGATGATTATAAAGGAAATAAGTGATAGCCAGCGACGGATTTACATTGACACCGCGATATTGGCAACCAAAGATATGGACCTGCTCAGGGATTCGCGCCGCCGACTTGCCCTGGCGACAGGTGCGGATTCTGCCCGCTCCGGGCTAATGCAGATTCCTGAAGATTTGGATTCTCCTGCAGTACCAACGCCGAGCGGGTGGGAAGATACAGACTGAGAATGTGGCACCTGTGTTCCGCGGTGCTGGCAGCCGATGTTCTGTGCAGCTGATCGGGCGCCAGTCGGCCGTGGCCGCCGTATTGCGGGGCATCACTGTCGAGGAGCATGCGATAGCTTCCCGGTGGAGAATCGACTCGATAGTCGGCATAGGAGCGGGTCGGATGAAAATTGAAGGCGAATAATAGACCGGCGCGTTGAAAAACAAGAATCTTGTTGTCGGAATGCTCGTGGAGCAGGTGTGGCCCGGCGGTATCGAGCAGATTGAATTTTTTGGCCATCGCGATCATGTCCCGGTCAAAACAGGCCAGAAGCCGGTATTTCAAGCCGGGATCGTCAACCAGGTGCCACTGGCGCCGGGCATGGGTGTAGGACCAGCTGTTGCCTTCACGGGGAAAATCGATCCATTCCGGATGACCGAATTCATTGCCCATGAAATTCAGGTAACCGGCACCGGCGGTGGCCAGGGTGATCAGACGGATCATTTTATGCAGCGCCAGGCCACGGTCCACCCGCATATTTTCATCGTCCACGCACATGTGGTCGTACATGTCCGCATCGATCAGGCGAAATATGATGGATTGATCCCCCACCAGGGCCTGGTCGTGGGATTCGGCGTAGCTGATGGTTTTTTCTTCAGCCCGCCGGTTGGTCAGTTCATGGTACAGGTGCCCCATGGGCCAGTTTTCATCGTCCACTTCCTTGATCAGCTTGATCCAGTTGTCGGCGATGCCCATGGCAAAACGAAAATCGAATCCAAAGCCGCCGGTCTGCGCCGGAGCGGCAAGCCCCGGCATGCCGCTGACGTCTTCGGCAATGGTGGCCGCATCGGGCCGCAGGCCGTGAATCAGCTTGTTGGCCAGGGCCAGATAGGCCAGGGCGTCTTCATCCACGCTGTCATCGAAATAATCATCATAGGAAGTGAAGGCCTTGTTGCTGCCGTGATGCAGATACAGCATGGAGGTGATGCCGTCGAAGCGAAAGCCGTCAAAGCGGTATTCATCCAGCCAGAAACGGCAGTTGGAAAGCAGAAAATGCAGCACCTGGTGCTTGCCATAGTCAAACAAGCGCGAATCCCAGAGCTCATGGAGGCCT